>JAHSRM010000027.1 GCA_021650775.1 Candidatus Benthortus lauensis | reverse complement strand
GAATAGATGTGTGGAGTGGTTGGTGGAGAGGGGTTATGAGGCCTTGAGGGTGATAAAGTATGGGGTGTGCGGCGGGTCTAGTAGTGGCTGTGATGTCCCCCGCATCCGCAGTTTCCGCCACAGCCGCAGCCCACGTTGGCGTAGAGATACCCGACAGGATTCTCCACGAACTCCTTCATGCACTCCTCGCTGCAGAAGTAGAGCCACTCACCCTCGAAGCTCAGCTTATACCTAGTGTCCTCGGATATCTCCTTCCCGCATACAATATCGATGGCCATGAACCTCACCCGACCCCGAGAGAATGGCAGCGGTTTATATCGTTTCCTCCTTAACTCATGCTTGGCGTGTAACGCATGGTTAGATGCGTGGTTTTGGTGGAGAGGGCGGGTTATGGCGTGGATAGGGGCTCGTTGATTAGGGATGCTAAGAGGGCTGCGGGTGAGCTGGGTGTGAGGGTTGTGGATGTCAGGGTGGCGACCCATCACGTCGAGTATGACCTGATGGCTGAGAGCAGGGATAGGATTGAAGCTCTTCTCCCCAAGCTCGGGAACATCAAGGAGGCTAGGTTTCTGGACGAGGAGACGGGCTGGAACCCATACATAATGGCTAAACAGCTCTTCAATCAGGAGAGGTTCTGGGAGTTCCATGAACTCTTGGAGGATGTCTGGAGAAGGGCCTCGGGCAGGGAGAAGCAGGCACTCAACGGCCTTATACTCGTCGCCGCAGCATTCGTCCACCTCCAGAGGGGGGATGAGGAGTCGTTCTTCAGGGTTCTTGGGAGGGCGTTGGATAGGCTTCGAGGATTCGGGGGAGAGGTTCTGGGGATAAAGGTGGGGGAGGTTAGGGAGAGGGTTAAGGAGATTCTCAGGGAGGGGAGGCCGAAGGTCTTCAAGATTCAGTAGACTTTGACGCCCACGTCCCTCTCAGGCTCAGAGCCGGTGAGGATGTCCGACATGAACCTCGCAAACCGCCAGGTCCTCGGCCCACCCTTAGCAGTGTAATCCGACTCAACCACATACACCTCACCTTCCTGAACCGCCTTCAGCCCTCTCCACCAGCCTGATTCCTCGAGGATGTGGAACTCCCTGAAGGTTCGCTCCATGCTGAACCCACATGGCGAGACTATCACTATGTCGGGGTTGAATCTAGTTATCTCTTCGGGGGTGGTTCTCCTGCCGTGTTCTCCAGGCCTTAGCAGGGGCTCTGCTCCGGCTACTGCGATTAGGTCGCTTACCCATAGCCCGGCCACGTATGGTGGGTCTATCCACTCAAGGGCCAGGACCCTTAACCCTCTCCCGAGGCCCCTCAACTCCCGGCCAGCCTCCCTGAATACTTGGAGAAGCCTCTCACCCCTCTCCCTCCTCCCGAGAATCTCCGACAACCTGTATCCCTGCTGGGCTATCTCCATGTAGTTGAGGGGGTTTAGGTGGAAGGTCTGGGGAGGCTCGCCGCCGATGAAGAACTCCTTCAAGCTCTTACCCAAGGGGAGGGCGCAGACCTCGCATAAATCCTGGCCAACTATCAGGTCCGGCTCAAGCCTCCTTACAAGCTCCCAATCAACAGCGAACATAGGCTTCCCCGACCTCAGGTATCTGCTGACATACTCGTCTATCTCCCTTGAGGAGAGGTCGTTTGTTACCGGTATGATGGTCTTGACGGCCTTTGGAAGCGCTCTAACCTCCTCGGGGTAATCACATTTATCGCTGACGGCCACAAGCCTCCCCACGCCTCCTTCCAAGTATGCCACCATCTCGGTTGAGGAAGGCTCAGTCGAGATAACCCGCTCAACCATCCCTCCCAACAGGTTGGACTAAGACGGTATTTCTCCTTTTATTCGCTAAACACCTATAACTATGTGGAGTAGGGTCCCGAAAGTTGCAGCCGCCAGCCACGGGTTGGATGCCTTGAAGATTCTCCATGCAATCTTGGACTCCGGGTGCCTGACCAATTTGACGCTGTCAATTATTATGAGTATGGTTAAGGCCGAGGTTAATGCAAGGTATGATAGGTTGGAGGGGAGGAGAAGGGCTACTCCAAGCCACGAGGCAGCCGTGGCCACATTAGACACAAGTATCATTATGGATGTGGTCCGGGCATCCCTTACTGCTGGGAGCATGGGTATGCGTGCACGCCTATAATCCTCCGACGCCCTCATGGCAAGGCTCCAGAAATGGCCTGGAGTCCAGAGGAATATCAGCAAGGCTAGGAGGAGTGGGAGGGTGCTTATAGAGCCTGTGGCCGCAGCCCATCCAGCCAGGGGGGAGCAGCTTCCCGCAGCACCTCCTATAACGATGTTCCAGACACTCCTCCTCTTGAGCCACAGGGTATAGACCAGCAGGTAGATCGCCGCCCCCAGGCCAACGAATACGGCGGTCAGGATGTTGAAGAAGATGATTGAGGCTATGAGGGATGACGAGAGGAGCGCTATGCCAAAGACCAGCGCCTTCTCAGGCGGATGAATCCTACCCGAGGGGAGAGGACGCCTACTGGTCCTAGACATCCTGGCATCAAGGTCCCTGTCAAGGTAATGGTTTATGGCGCTGGAGCCTCCTACAGCCAGGTAACCTATAAGAAACAATACCAGGAGACCCCACGAGTCACCCCCTCCCAGCAAGTATCCAGTGAAGGCCGTGGCTATGTTAAGCAGGGCTATCTTAGGCTTCGTCAGCTCCAAGTAGCTACGCAACATTTCTTGCAAAATTAGAATATTCGCTTGATTATAAAAATATAAATTAAATACGCTAAGTCATCAACATGTCCCATTTCGTGTTTAGGGCGTCGGGTTATGCGGGGGGTGGGATTCGAACCCACGAACCCCTATGGGAGCGGGTTTCTCTCCTTTGGTCTTGAGCCCGCCGCCGTTGACCTGGCTTGGCTACCCCCGCCCCCACTTGTGGAGGTGGGGCTTGTTTTGATAAGGTTTACTCGGGTTTTACCAGGGTTCCCGGGTTCCTGCCTTGGAGGGCTTCCCTGAGGTTCTCTGGGTCCTTGCCGTTGAGGTATATGGTGGGTATCCTGCTCCTGGAGAGGACCTTGAGGGCCACGGAGTCTATCAGCTTGTATTCCCCCGCCCTGTGGCTCGTCTTCTCCAAGATTCTCTGGAGCTGGCTCAAGGTTACCTCCCTGAGCAGCCTTGCGTCGGGGTTCTTCTTCGGGTCGTCGGTGTATACGCCGTCCACGTCGGTTGCTATGATTAGGCGGTTGGCTCCGAGGGCCTCTGCCGCCAGGGCGGAGACCGCCACGGTTGATTGACCGGGCTGGAGGCCTCCCGAGACCACTATCCTGCCTAGGCTTGAGTATTCCCTGAGCTGCTCCAGGGTCTCAGGTATCCTGGGATAGGACTTCTCTCCTAGGAGGTATGCGAAGAGGAGGGCGTTCACACGGGTTACCCTCACCGCCACCGTATCGGAGGCAGCCTCATCCAGGCCGAGCTCCCTCGCAGCCTTGACGTAGAGCCTGGCGGGAGAGCCTCCGCCTACCACCACCGCCCATCTGCCGCCATCATAATGGGATAGGATTACGCCGGCTATCTCTCGGAGTAGTTGGGTGTTTACGCCGTCTTTCCCGAAGAAGATGTGTCCACCTAGTTTTATGACTATGTTCAATTCTTTCCCTGGCTGAGGTCTTCTCGGAGATGTTTAAGGGTTTATGGCCCTTTCTCGGTTATCTCCCTGACGATTCCGGCTGCTATGGTCATTCCGCTGTCCCTGATGGCGAACCTGCCTAGCTCCGGGAAGTCGGAGTAGGCCTCTAGGGCTGTGGGCTGGAGTGGGCGGAGCTTGACTCTTGCGGCGTCTCCTGTCTTGAGGAAGCTCGGGTTCTTCTCGACCACCTGGCCTGTCCTCGGGTCAATCTTCTCCAGCAGCTCGACGAACTTGACGGCTGTCTGGGCCGTGTGGATATGCATTACCGGCGTGTATCCTGGGGCGATGGCGGTTGGATGGTAGATGACGATTATCTGGGCTATGAACTCCTTGGCCACGCTGCATGGGTTGTCGGGGTGGCTGGCCACCATGCCCCTCCTAATCTGGCTCTTATCAACACCCTTCAAGGCGAAGCCTATGTTGTCTCCTGGGACGGCCTGCTGGAGGGGCTGATGATGCATCTCGATGGACTTGACCTCTCCCTTGACGCCTGCAGGCATTATGACCACCTGGTCCCCTGGCTTAAGGACGCCTGTCTCCACCCTGCCAACAGGAACAGTCCCGACACCCTTGATGGAGTAGACGCCCTGGATAGGTATCCTGAGGGGCTTGTCGATTGGCTTGGGCGGCTCCTCCAGCTGGTCAAGTGCCTCGAGGAGGGTTGGGCCATCATACCATGGCATGTTCTGGCTCTTCTCCAGGAGGTTGTCGCCCTTCCATCCCGAGACGGGTATGAAGGGTATCTTGGATACGTCGAACCCTATCCTCTTCAGTAGGTCCACGACGCCCTGCTTTACCTCCTCATACCGCTCCTTGGAGTAGTTCACCGTCGGGTCATCCATCTTGTTGATTAGGACTATGAGCTGCTTTATGCCGAGCATGAAGAGTAGGAAGGCGTGCTCCCTCGCCTGGCCTCCAGGGGCAATCCCTACCTCGAACTCACCCTTCTTGGCCGAGACAACCAGTATGGCTGCGTCGGCCTGGCTGGCTCCCGTAATCATGTTCTTGACGAAGTCTCTGTGGCCTGGGGCGTCGATGAGTGTGAAGTAATACTTCTTGGTCTCGAACTTCTGGAAGGCGAGGTCGATGGTTAGACCTCTCTCCCTCTCCTCACGGATTCTGTCGAGTATCCATGCATACTTGAAGCTCTCCTTCCCCAGCCTCTTGGCCTCCTCCTCATACTGCTGGATGGTCCTCTGGTCGATGACGCCGAGGTCGGTTAGGAAGTGGCCCATGGTGGTGGACTTCCCATGGTCTACGTGGCCTACAACTATCAGGTTAAGGTGAGGCTTGGATGACATCTCTTGCACCTCTCTCCTCAGGTGTCATGGATTCTGATGACCTGGGATTATATAACCCTTTAAGCCTTTTTACGGAGACCGTCGCCACATGGGGAATGGTTTAATAGTCTGCGGGTGGGTGGATGTCTCCAGGAATGTCCGAGGCCACGGTAAAGGAGTTCGCCGACAAGTTCAAGATATTCGGTAAGTGGAGCGTGGATGATGTCGAGGTAAGGGACCCGGGCCTAAAGCGATACATCTCCCTGAAGCCCATGATAATGCCCCACTCGGGCGGGAGGCATGAACACCGCAGGTTCGCCAAAGCCGAGGTGAATATAGTTGAGAGGCTTGCCAACATGTTTATGAGGCCTGGGCCGAATGGCGGTAAGAAGACCAAGGCCCTCAAGATAGTGAGGAACGCCCTGGAGATAATCCACCTCAGGACGGGTGAGAACCCGATACAGGTCCTTGTCAGGGCCTTGGAGAACGCCGCGCCGAGGGAGGACGTAACCAGGCTGAGCTACGGCGGAATCGTCTACTTCAAGGCCGTGGATATATCGCCCCAGAGGAGGCTCGACCTAGCTTTGAGATATATCGCTCAGGGGGCCCGTGAGGCTGCGTTCAGGAGCAGGAAGACCACCGATGAGGCCCTGGCGGACGAGATAATCCTCGCAGCCCAGAACGATAACAGGAGCTTGGCCATAAGGAAGAAGAATGAGCTTGAGAGAGTTGCCTTGGCCTCACGTTAATCAAATGTTATGGTCTTGAAGTGCTGGCCCTGCTTCCTCGCCTCGACCTCAACTGTATGGGCTATCCCAGAGGTCTTAATCTTCATGCCAAGGACCTGCTCAATCTGGAATATCCCCGCCTCATTATCCATCTCCACTATTATCTTGACCGGCCGGCTACCCCCCTCAATTATCTCCACCCTCCTTATAGCCATGGCCGATAATGCGTGGATATCCGACTTCCCCGCCCTATAGGGTATCCTGGCCCTACCCTCCGCCATATCGGTTCCATCAGCGATCTTGACCACGCCCGCCTCCAGGCTTAGGGCATACTGGCTCTCGTCGTGGGAGAATATGCAGTGGAGTATCTCGGCTGTCAGCCTATACGCCTTCCCCCAGTCTCCGTAGATTCTCCAGAGAAGCTTTGGGAGGAACCTGGAGGCTATGGCTGCTCCCGTGGCGTAGTGGAGGTTTCTGTGGACGGCGTTCCCTATGTCGTGGAGGTAGGCGCCCATCATGGCCACAAGCCTCGAGTCATCCACGTCGCCGACCCCATCCCTGACAACCGATGGCTCAAACCCCTTCCTCAGCAGTATCCCATGTATCTCGAGGGCTGAGCCTGCCACTATCCTCGAGTGGACGGGGCCGTGGTCGTTATACATGAGGCGCTGGACAGCGTTCACGTTAGCCATCTGTAGGTAGGATTGTATCTCGACGCTCTTCTCGAGGAGGCTTAGGGCCTTCTTGAGCAGGGGGTTTCCCTCAACCTTCCTCTTGACGAGAGAGGGCGATACCAGAACCATCCCATAGTTTGCGGACTATCCAGGGATATAAGATGTTGGCTTGCTCTCAGCGCCTAGGCTTCTTGACCTTGCCGAGGATTAGGAGGTTTAGTGGAACCCCGTTCACCAGCTCAACCTTGTATCGGACCCCTGGAAGGTCCCCCATGCTCTTCCCAAGGGAGCCACCTATACCGCTTATAATCACCTCGTCGTGCTCATCAACCACGTTGAGGGCGCCGTCCCCCGGCAGGAAGGCTGTCACAACCTTCCCGTTCTTGATTAGCTGGACCCTCACGCACTTCCTGACGGCGGAGTTGGGCTGACGGGACTCGATTCCAACCTTCTGGATGACTATTCCCCGGGCCATGGGGGCGCCCTCAAGCGGGTCCACCCTCTCCTTGAGCCTAAGCATACGTATCCTATACTTCCGCTGGCTCCACCTAAACTTCTTCCTGTTCAGCCTAAGCTTCCTGGCGGCGAATTCTCCGTTACCCATCTCCGGAAGCCATCGGTGGAGGCCGACTCATAAACCTATTGTCCCCAGAGGCTCTCTGAAGACTTATTAAGCCTGGTCACCTAATTTACCTAGGTGAATTAAGTGACGCTGGTGATCAAGAAGGTTGACCCGGAGAAGCTGAGGAGGTTTAAGGCCGAGGCTGTTAGGCGTGGCCTCCTACTACACCAGGCTCTAGAGGAGGCTATAACCCTGTGGCTCAACTATAATCCCTCTGACCTGGAGACGGATGCGGACATCAATAACCGTGTCTATGAGTCCATGAAGGAGGAGCTCTCGAGAGATTATAGGGGGAAGTTCGTAGTAATAGCTGATGGGAAATTCGTGGGCGCATATGACGATATAAGGGAGGCTGCGGAGAAGCTTCGTAGAATCAGGCGGAGCATAAGGCACGCCATCCTAACGAGAGTAGGCTATGATGAGGAGTATGCCGGTGAATTGGAATGGTGGGGAGGGTCTATAGAACTCTAAGCTGTATGAGGTATAGGAGGAGGAGAAAGCATCCTATACCTGTATTGAAGGTAACATTGTATAATGTGGTGGGAGAGAAGGTTGCTGAGAACTTGGAGGTTCCTGTGGATACAGGTTACGAGGGTTCGATAATGCTTACCGCAGACCTATATGAGGCTTTCCAGATAGCTGAGCTTCCCCGGAGCCTGTGGAGAACGTATAAGACTCTAACAGGGCCTATAACCATGCGTATGGCTAGGGCAATAATCGAGATAGACGGCATGAATATCGAGTGCTTGGTCGAGTCCCCACTCTTCGGCGGAGGAAAACTCCTAGTAGGCCGTGAAATTTTAAACAAGCTGGTCATAATAATGGATGGTGATAGGGGAGAGCTATGTTTAGGGGAGGTTTGTAGGAGCAGATAGCGGTATGCTGGATTATCTTAGACTCCTAGGATGAGTTTGAGGAGGGCGGCTCTCACATACATCCCGTTCTTGGCCTGCTGGAAGTATCGGGCCTTGGGGTGGCTGTCCACGTCTGTCGAGAGTTCATCGACCCTCGGGAGGGGATGCATTATTATTGGTATCTTTTTGAATCT
>JAHSRM010000018.1 GCA_021650775.1 Candidatus Benthortus lauensis | reverse complement strand
CCTTTTCATTAGTCTTATGATCTCGGCGGTGGTTGGAGAGTGTAAGCCTCCTTGAATGTCTTGGAAGGCCTCTCCGGTTAGCTCGTCTATCATGGTTATGGCTTGGCCGAATTCGTCGACATCTCTTTCGACCAGGGCTGGCAGGAGCTTCATCAGGATTATTCTGGAGATTCTCTCGGAGAGGCGTTCTCTCACCGAAAGCTCCCTGAATGCATTCTCCTCGGGTTCTCCGCTCAACCCTTTTTCGGGGCTGTTTGGGGCTGCTACCACGAACCTCCATTCCTCGGGGATTGGGAGCCTGAATAGTAGTGGGGGTAGCTCATCACCCCTCCTCCCACCATCCACCACGAGGCCGCCATACCTGAAGAGCCAGAGACCTGCGCCTGACCTCCGCCCCCTACCCATAACCCTAACGATGTCCTCGAAGCTGTATCCTAGGCGGTAGATATGGTTGGCGGCCGAGGCGAGGGCTAGGGTTGTCTGGGTTCCTGAGCCGAGGCCTATGTGGGGCGGTATAGTGGAGGAGGTCTTAACGCTCAGCCCAGGTATCCCAAGCCTCCTACATACGAGCTCGACCGCATCCCTTAAACCGCCCTCAGCGTCAACGCCCTTCGACGCATACACGACGGCCTCGAAGCACGGGTTCTCCAAGTATATCCCGAGGCTTCCATACCTCCTCCCAAGGGAGCCCTCGAGGTCGATGAACCCAAGATGTATCCTCGAGCCTGTCTTGACCCTGACGGCCTGGGCCAACCCTCCATCTTTACATGACGGTTGCTTAAATAATTGGTCTCGGGCTGCCTTGTCTGTGGGCGGAGAGGTCCCGAGCGTTCAGGATGAGAGGCCGAGGGTCCCGCTTCCCGTGGATAGGGTGGGGTTCACCGGGATTAGGGTTCCAGCTGGGAGGCTCAGGGCGGGGGGACTGGAGCTAACCTTGGTCCCCGAGTTCAGCGTCTTCATAGACCTGCCCCCACAGATGAGGGGCATACACGCCTCGAGGAGCTACCAGTCCATCCTCAAGGTGGTGGAGGAATACTCGGGGAGGGAGATGAAGCTCGAGGAGATAGCGGCAAAGGTATCCAATAGACTCCTAGAGGTCCATCAATACTCCCGGAGAAGCTACGTCAAGGTCAAGACGCCGGCATTCCACTTCTCCAAGGCGCCTATAAGCCGGTCCCCATCCTACGAGCCCTTCACGATAATCGCCAGGGCATCCTCCAGGAGGCTGGATTCGAGGATACTGACGAGGGTTATGGTGGGGGTGGAGGCATGGGGCTTGACCGCCTGCCCATGCGCAAAAGAGGTCGTGGAGAAAGTCTACGGTGAGCCTGCAACCCATATGCAGAGAAGCCTTGGAGGCCTGATGATAGAGGTGGGCGGGCTGGAGGTGAATGTGCTGGAGCTCCTCGAGGTCCTTAAGTCATCAATGAGCGGCCCCGTAATCCCCCATCTCAAGAGGCTCGACGAGGCAGACCTCGTAATCAACGCATTCAAGACCCCGAAGTTCGCCGAAGACTGCGTCAGAGACATGGTTAAGCTCACGCTCGAGAGATGGAGCCTCCCCGACAACTACCTGATAGTAGCCTGGATAAGGAGCGAGGAGAGCCTCCACCACCAAGACCTGGCAGCATACATTAAGATAAAAGCGGGCGAGGCGAGGAAGATTCTGAGGGATGCTGACGTGGGATGAGTGGAGGCCGATTTACGAGCGGATTGCCGAGGAGCTTGGCCTGGACCCGAGGCGGGACCACGAGGCAGCCGAGACCCTCAACGAGCTAATAATGGACAAGCCTTCCGGTATGGATGGGGCCGAGAGGAAGATACGTGGGGGGACTGTGGCGATATTCGGGGCAGGGCTATCCCTGAGGAGGGATGTGGAGGAGTTCCTTGACTCGGGGATAAATGCATGCGTGGTTGCAGCCGACGGAGCCTCCAAGGCGTTCCTCGAGCACGGCGTCATACCCGACATAGTCGTAACAGACTTGGATGGAGGCGATGAAGCCCTGGTTAGATGCTCCAGGGAGGGCTCCATAATGGTTGTCCATGGCCACGGAGACAACTTGGATGCCTTGAGGAGGGTTGTCCCGAGGCTTGAGGGACCGGTTATAGGGACCACCCAGGTCAAGCCCTTCGGGAGGCTCCATAACTTCGGGGGATTCACCGACGGGGACAGGGCGGCATATTTCTCCGGGGGCCTCGGGGCAAGGATGATAGTCCTGGGCGGGATGGGTTTGGAGGAACGGGTTGGCGAATACTCTAAGAGGATAGAGGATGAGGTTAGGCTGGAGAGGAAGCTGAGGAAGCTGGAGATTGCGTGGAGGCTTCTCTCACTCTTCGCAGACAGGTTCAAGGGACAGCTCTACAACGCCTCGGGAAGCGGTAGAGAGATACCAGGGTTCAGGAGGGCGAGCTTCAGGGAGCTGGCCAAAACCCTGAGATAACCTTTATCCAAGGGCGGCGACATCCATGAGCCATGAGCAAGGCCAGGATAGGTATCATAGGTGGCTCAGGAATTTACGACCCTGGAATCCTGAGAAACCCGCAGCGCATCAAGGTCTACACACCTTATGGTAAGCCGAGCGACATGATTACGGTGGGCGAGTATGAGGGTGTAGCCACGGCCTTCATTCCACGGCACGGCGAGGGCCACAGCATCCCACCCCACATGATAAACTACAGGGCGAACATATGGGCCTTCAAGGAGCTGGGCGTCGAGAGGGT
>JAHSRM010000093.1 GCA_021650775.1 Candidatus Benthortus lauensis | reverse complement strand
CTCCTGTAGCCGCCTCTCCTAACCCATTCTCCAACCCTATCGAGTTCAAGGTCGAGCCTCATATCCCTTAAACCTCAGGGGTCAGAGAGAATTCTCATCAAGCCTTCAGGCAAGGCCGAACTCATCACTCCCCTAGGAGACTCCGAGGATGGCCTTTTTAAGGTTACTTTCCATAAAGCAGTGGAGATGGAGAGGAACCCGCTTCTCGAGAGGTTCTTCGAGGCCCTCCAAGAGGCTGTCGGGAGGATGGCCTTGGAGAGGAGGGTTAGGCTCAGGGAGCCCAGGAGGGTTGCGGCTGTCGATGCGGCATACGGGGGCGAGCTGATGGCTTCCTGCGCCCTTGTCTGGGACCTTGGGGAGGGGCGTGTCCTCGAGAGCAACTACGTCATCTGTAGGCCGACCTACCCCTATGTCCCGGGCCTCCTCTTCCTCAGGGAGGGGCCTCCTATGCTCGAGGCCTTGAGGGGGCTTAGCTCGGGCTGGGAGCTTCTCCTAGTAGATGCCCACGGGCTACTCCATCCACGTAGGGCCGGGCTGGCGGTCTTCCTCGGCCTGCTCCTGGGTAAGCCTTCCCTGGGTGTTGCCAAGAGCTTGATGGTGGGCGAGGAGGAGGGAGGGGTCGTCAAGGTCGGCGGCGAGGTCCTTGGATACAGGTTCGGTGGAGGAAGGGGGACGAGAAGGTTCTACGTTAGCCCAGGCTACATGATAGATGTCGGAGATATACCCATGTTGATGGAGTCCCTTGGACCTGGCTACCCGCCGGCTCTCAGGGAGGCTGACAGGTTGGCCAGGCTCAGGCTTCGGGAGGCTCTCGGCCAACCCTCCTCCTAGCAATCTCCGACGCCTCCTCCAGTATCTTCTCCGCATCCCTGTCCAGGCTGGGCTGGCCCTGTATAGCCTCGGGGACGCCTCCGACCTCTATGGAGAACTCCTCCAAGGCGTCCATAACCCTCCTAATCTCCTCGGAGATGGTTGGGGCCACTCCCCTGACATCGCCTCCAAGCATCTGGATTACCTCCCTGAGCGGGGCCACCGAGTCTCCCAGCTCGTCCAGGTCCTTAAGGGTCCTGAGCCTGTGGATTAGGCCCTCGAGGGTCAGCTGGCTTCTAAGGGCCCTCCTGGCCATCCTCCTGACCTCAGAGAGCTCGTTTGCGTAGGCGGCAGCCTTCTCCTTGTCCCCCGACGCCTGGGCATCTACAACCTGCTTGAAGAGTATCTTGTCCCTGGCCTCCAGCTCCCGCACCCTGGTCTCCAGCTTGGATCTGACGACCTCCAGCCTGGCGGCGACTTCCTCTATCCTCTTCGGAAGGGGTTGGATGGGCTTGACCTTACCTCTTCTGAAAGGCCACCGCACATCACTCGACGGTGGGAGACAAGGAATAAAGGTTCCATTCGGGGGAGGTGGATGGATGAATCCTGGGACTCTGTGGGAAATACGGGTGGAATATGTGTCTGGCTACCTTCTCCCAGGCCTTATCCCCCAGCTCACAGCCCTCTCGGGGATTATCTTGATTATCGGTGTGTCCTCCGGGTCTATGGGTCCCCAGGGCTCCCTCTTATAGTATGGGAACTTTTCGGTAAGGAGCTTGGCGGCCTTGCTGTATTCCTCTCCTCCCCTAAGTATCTCGGCCCTACCCTGAATCATTATCCCCTTATTCCGCCCCCAGGGCTCACCATACTCATCAACTATCACCGCAACCCTCGGGTTTCCCTCGATGTTCTTGAGCTTCTTGGTGCCCAGGTCGGTTGCTATGTATAGGTATTGGCCGTCGAATGCGTGGCAGAGTGGGACGACATGCGGGTAACCGTCCTCGGATATGGTGGCAAGCCTGAGAACCCTGGCCTTATCTATGAACCTAGCCTCATGGGGCCTGAACCTGTAAACCATGCATACCGAGATGCTCGGGGAGGTTAAAGGTTTTTACCGCCTATGGGGTCTGGGTGGTGGATGAGGAAGCTGGTCGCATCATACGTCAGGCTTCCCGAGAATCTGGTAGACAGGCTTAGGAAGTATGCAGAAGTCCATCTAGCATACCTTGAGGACATCCAACACATACTAGACAAGATAAACGTGGTGATTGGGTATGATGTTCCATGCGAGCATCTAAAGAGGATGGAGAGGCTTGAGATGTTCCAGAGCTATGCAGCCGGGGTCGATGGACTACCCTGGGACTGTATCCCAGGAAACGTGATTGTCTGCAGCAACGCTGGAGCCAACGCAGACGCCGTGGCCGAGCATGCATGGGCGCTTGTCCTAGCCCTTGCGAAGAATCTCCACATACATTTTGAGAGGGCTTCGAGGGGCGAGTATGTTCAGTCCCCGGGCTCCCTCTTCCTCAAGGGGCGTGTCCTCGGCGTCATCGGGCTTGGAAGCATAGGCCTCAGGGTGGCGGAGATTGGGAAGGCGTTCGGCATGAAGGTTTACGGCGTCTCGAGGAGCGGGGTCCATAAGCCTCCATGCGACTTTGTGGGGGGACCCGGGAGCCTGGATAAGGTCTTGGAGGAGAGTGATGTAATCGTCCTGGCGGCTCCGTTAACCAGGGAGACAAGGGGGATGATTGACTTGAGGAGGCTTAGGAAGCTGAAGAGGGACGCAATCATGGTTAATGTGGGTAGGGCCGAGCTGGTTAAGAGGGAGGACCTCCTCCAATACCTTGAGGAGAACCCGGGGTTCAGGTTCGCCTCCGACGTATGGTGGAACATCAAGGAAGATTTCCGGAGGGAGGCCGAGATTCTAAGGTATCCGAATGTTGTCGCCACTCCTTGGGTTGCCGGGGGGTTTGGGAACAGGGAGGTCTGGGAGGGCATGCTGGAGAAGGCTGTGGAGAACGTGGTGGAGTATCTGAGGGGAGGGAGGCCTAGAAACGTGGTTAATAGGAGCGACTACGTCTAGGATGGGGTCATGAACCTGGCCGAGGCAATCGCATACATATTCCCCGCATACGTGGCGAACGGCGCCCCTGTAGTGTTTGTCAGGGCTTTGGGGAGGAGTCATCCGATAGACTTGGGCGCCAGGGCTTGGGATGGCCGGAGGGTCCTGGGTGATGGGAAGACCTTCGAGGGGCTGCTCTCAGGCATACTCTCTGGATTCATGGTCGGGTTGATTATCCTGTTCATGGGTAATCTTGGAGGGTTTAGGTCCCCCCTGGAGCCCCTCGTCCTCAGCCTTGGAGCCATGTGCGGGGATATCCTGGGAGCCTTCCTGAAGCGGAGGATGGGGATTGAGAGGGGGAGGCCTGCCCCGATACTCGACCAGCTGGGGTTCCTGGCCGTTGCCCTCGCCTCAGCATACGTGGTCTACGGGCCTCCGAGATGGCTGGACGGATACACCCTCGCAGCAATAATCCTGATAACCGTGGCCCTCCACCTCTCGACCAACGCGGGAGCCTACCTCCTAGGCCTAAAGGACAGGCCCTACTAGCCCGTGAACGCCCTGAGTAGGAGGAAGATGAGGAGCGAGGCCATGATTAACCCGTAGAAGATGTAGAGCATTCTCCTGGCCTTCCTCTCACGCTCACGTGCCTCCTCGAACTTCCCCCTACACTCAGGGGAGCAGAACTCCTCCTTAGGCGGAATAGCCTTACCGCATACACGGCAATGCCTATGGTCCACCAACCTGGGCTTCACAGACTTCCTCGAACTCAACGCAGAACCCACATCCCTCCGCCTATTATCTCTTGGCCTAACACGGGATTTTGTATCATATCTAAATTTAAAAACCTTAGAGTTGCGTGTAGGCTTGGTATGCCGAAGTGGCGTTGGAGTCTCAGTGGAAGGGGGAGGCCGCCTAAGGTTAGGCTCATTAGGTCTAGGGTCGGGAGGGTGGTCTTCGTCCCGACGAGCAAGGGGAACGTGGACTCCAAGAGTAAGCCGATAAGCATACGCCCAGACGAGTTCGAGGCCCTCCGACTCGTCTACCTCGAGGGATACACTCAGGAGGAGGCTGCGGAGCTAATGCACATCTCACGTGGAACTGTTTGGAGGGCTCTCAACAACGGGAGGAGGAAGCTTGTCCAGGCATTAATCGAGAAGAGGCCGATAGTCGTCGAGCCTCCGCTCAGGTCTTGAACCTCTCCTCCCTCCATACATCCCCCCTCTCATGGTATCCCCTAGCCTCCCAGAACCCATCCACGTAATTCTCCATGAACTCCATCTTGCAGAGCCACTTGACGCTCTTCCACCCATATAGGCTTGGGATTATGGGCCTGGCGGGGAACCCGTGTTCATGCGGTATTGGTTCGCCGTTCATCCTCAAGGCTATTATCGAGTCCTCCTTCATGGCCTCCTCCACGGGGACAGGTGCAGAGTATCCCTCAACGCTCCAGAACATTATCCACCTAGCCTTATCTGAGGCCCCTGCCAAGCCGGCCAGGTCCCTAATCCTCACACCCTCCCACTCAACGCCATCTATGCTCCACCCGGTAACGCAGTGGAAGTCCCTCCTCAGCTTAACCAGGCCCATATCCAGCAGCTCCCTGTAGCTCAGCTTGAGGGGGTTCTCCACCAGCCCCGTCACCTCCAGCCTCCAGGACTCAAGGTCTATCCTAGGTGTTCCCAGCACGGCGTAGAGCGCCCATCTCCTGGCCTTGACCTGACCCGGGGGAAGCGTCATCCCAACCATATGGGTGGCTTAAGCCTGGATATAAGGTCGCTCCTTCCCAAAGCCTCCGAGTAGTATATTAGAATGGTTGTGGATAGTCTTGTTGGTGTGAGAGTTGTCAGGAGAGGTTGTCTCTCCCGGGGAGGGCGAGGTATTCGATATAGAGTTGGAGGAGGAGTTGCTGGAGGCTAACAGGAGGCTGGCGGAGGAGAACAGGAGGATGCTCGACGACCTCGGCGTCAAGGCGATAGACGTGATGGGTTCGATAGGGTCGGGGAAGACCTCCCTAATCGAGAGGCTCATAGAGCTTCATGACAGGAGGGAGAGGGTTGCGGTTTTATGCGGCGACCTTACAACCACCATAGACATGGAGAGAATCAAGAGGCATGGGGTAAAGGTTCTCCAGATAAACACTGGGAAGGAATGCCACCTCGACGCAAACCTCGTGGGAAAAGCCCTTAGAAGATTGGAGCTAAAGGGTGTCGAGACACTCTTCATAGAGAATGTAGGGAACCTTATCTGCCCAGCCGAGTTCCCCCTAGGGGCGCATAAACGGGTTGTCGTGGTCAGCATAACGGAGGGAGAATACACGCCTCTAAAACACCCATACATATTCATGGACGCCGACATAGCTGTGATAAACAAGATAGACTTGGCCCAAGCAATGGGAATCAACCCGGACAAGGTTGCGGAGAACGTGAGGAAGGTTGCCCCTGACGTTGATGTGATTAAGACTAGCTGTAAGACTGGTGAGGGGGTAAGAGATGTTGCTGAGGCACTCGGCATAAGATAAAGGCCATGCACGAGTTCTCCGTCGCCTCCATGATTGTGGAGAGGGTTAAGGGCGAGGCCTCCAAACACGGTGCCAGGAAGGTTAGGAGGGTGGAGATAAAACTTGGGGAACTCACCCTAGTGAATCCGGAGCAACTTAAGTTCAATTACATGGTCTTGAGCCAAGACCCTATACTCAGGGACTCGGAACTCATAATAGAGGTGATTCCCGGGGAGGTATCATGTAGGGAGTGTGGATTCAGGGGGAGGCCAACATACCGGGACGACCCAGCCCTCCACCTCGCCCCAATATTCTCCTGCCCTGTCTGCGAGTCCCCAGTAGAGGTAATTAAGGGGAGGGAGATAGTCATAAGCCGTGTAACCCTGGAATTCTGAGGAAGAATTATTAGAGATTACTTGGATAATCTTTGCGAGGATATGTGTTATGCTGTTCCGGCTAGGGTTGTCCGCCTGGAGGGCGATGTTGGGATAGTTGACTTCGGGGACGGGTTGGAGAGGGAGGTTGTTATGGCCATGGTTGACGCGAGGGAGGGAGACTACGTCCTCGTCCACGCAGGGTTTGCCATACAGGTTATAGATGAGGAGGAGGCAGAGAAGGTTCTCAGGCTTTACCGTGAGATGCTGGAGTCGGGGGTCCAGCCAGATGAATGACAGGATGAAGGAGATACTCGCCAGATACAGGGACAGGGACCTCGCCTCCAAGCTTGTAAAGGAAATCCATAGGCTGGCTAAGGACCTGCCCAAGGTAAGGATAATGCATGTATGTGGAACCCATGAATGGACCATAACCCACTGGGGGATTAGGTGGCTCCTCCCGGAGAACGTGGATGTCAGGGCAGGCCCAGGATGCCCTGTCTGCGTCACCCCCTCATCCGACATAGATGACGCAGTAAAGCTATCACTCGAGGGAGTCAAGGTTCTGACATACGGGGACATGTCCAGGGCACGGGGCTCGAGGATGCTTTCGCTGGAAGATGCAAGGGCTCTTGGGGGTGAGCTTGAGGTAGTCTATAGCTTTAGGGATGCGGTCAATATTGCGAGGAAGAATCTTGGAAAGGAGTTTGTGTTCCTGGGGGCGGGGTTCGAGACCACGGCTCCCCTAACTGCATACGAGGTCCTTAAAGGTCTTCCAGACAACCTGTCCATAATCTCGTCCTACCGATACGTTCCGCCGGCAGTAGGCTTAATCTCGCAGGCACCCGACATGAGGATAGATGCGTTCATCAACCCGGGCCACGCATCCACCATAAGCGGGATGAAGGCCTACAAGGAATTCTTCGAGGAGCATAGGAAGCCCATGGTGTTCGCAGGATTCGAGCCCATAGATGTCCTCCTGGCAATATACCTAATCCTCAAGCAGATAAAATCCGGCTCCCCGAGGATGGAGAACGAATACAGGAGGTCCGTGACATGGGAGGGCAACACGAGGGCCCAGATGTTCCTCAGCAAGGTTTTCGACCTCAGGGACGGCTACTGGAGAGGCGTGTCAGTGGTCCCTGGCGGAAGCATGGAGGTCAAGGAGAGGTTTAAGGAGGCTGACGCCAGGCTCAGATACGGGTTAAGAGAACCCTCGGGAGACGATTTCCCCAGACGTGCGAGATGCGCCGACGTGATTAAGGGCAAGATAGACCCGCCTGAATGCCCCTTCTACATGAAGGAATGCACGCCGGCCACGCCTATAGGGCCTACGATGGTTGGAGCCGAGGGAACGTGTAGGATATGGGCTCAGCACCGGGTTACGAGGAGTGTGAGGGCCGATGGCTGAAGGGGGCGGGGCTGTGGAGGAGAAGATAACCATGATGCATGGAGGCGGAGGAGTGTTCATGAACATGCTGATACGAGGCCACATACTACCAAGGTTTGATGCAGGGGGACCCGAGCCCGAGATACCTGCGGAGCATATGCCCGACTCCGCCGTGATTGACGGGATAGCCTTCACAACCGACTCCTACACCGTTAAACCCCTCTTCTTCCCAGGCGGGGACATAGGGCGTCTAAGCATCTCCGGAACGGTGAACGACTTAACGGTTGTTGGGGCCGAGCCTCTTGCGGTCTCATGCGGGCTGATAGTAGAGGAGGGCCTCCCGATAAGGACCTTGGACAGGATACTTGAGAGCATGGCCGAGGCCGCATCGGAGGCAGGTGTGAGGATTGCGACAGGGGACCTGAAGGTCGTGGAGAAGGGGAAGCTGGATGAACTCATAATCAATACCTCGGGTATAGGTGTTAGGAGCAGTCTCCTGGACGCTAATCTTGAGAGTGCTGGGAGGAGCCTGGAGTCAAGGTGGCTGACCCCCCTCAACATCAAGCCCGGAGACAAGATAATAGTCTCAGGCACGATAGGGGACCACGCAGTAGCCGTCATGACCGCTAGGGAGGAGATGGGGATAAGGGCCCGGGTTGAAAGCGATGCGGCTCCACTCAACGGCTTGATGAGGGAGGCTTTGAAGGTTGGCGGCGTGGTTGCGGCCAAGGACCCTACCAGGGGAGGGTTGGCGGCCCTGCTCAACGAGTGGGCCGAGGTATCCGGGGTGGGAATCATGGTGGATGAGGAGAGGGTTCCTGTCTCCGAGCAGGTAAGGTCTGCATGCGACATCCTCGGCATAGACCCCATGGACCTCGCAAATGAGGGGAAGCTGGTCCTAGCAGTGGCACCACATATGGCCGAGGAGGTCCTCCAATCTCTCAGGAACCACCCCCTGGGGAAGAGGGCCGAGATAATAGGTGAGGCCACGAAGGAGTATGAGGGAGTCGTGGTGAGAACAGGAATAGGGGGGCTTAGATACCTGCCCATGCCGGCAGGAGACCCGGTGCCCAGAATATGCTAAAGGCCTTGAGGATAATTCTGTCGGGCAGGGTCCAGGGCGTCGGGTTTAGGCCATTTATACACAGGATTGCGGTGGAGTCGGGTGTATCGGGGTATGTCAGGAACATGGGGGGCGGCGAGGTCGAGATATGGGCCGAGGGAGGCTCGGAGGAGTTGGAAAGGTTCCTTAAGCTCCTACGCCTCGAGTCGCCTCCTCCAGCCAGAATAGACTCCGTGAGGATGGTTGAGGAGAGGCCGAACGGGTTTGAGGGATTCAGGATAATGAGCAGCGGGAGGGAGGTCATACTCGACTCCACGATACCTCAGGACCTAGCGGTCTGTAAATGGTGTCTCGAGGAGGTAGCCCATGGGGACGAGAGGAGGCGTGGATACCCCTTCAACAGCTGTGCATGGTGCGGCCCAAGATACTCCATGATGTATAGGCAACCATACGATAGGGAGAACACGTCCATGAACAGGTTCCCCCTCTGCGACGAATGCCTGAGAGAATACAGGGATATAGGGGATAAGAGGAGATACCATGCCCAGGGGATTAGCTGCTCTAGATGCGGCCCCAGGCTCAGGCTCCTCGACTCAAGCCTACGTGAGATTCGGGTGAGCGACCCCATCGAATATGCTGCGGGCTTGATTGACGGCGGCGGCATAGTGGCGGTTAAGGGTATTGGAGGATACCATATCGCATGCCTTGCCACCGACGACGACGTGGTTCTAGAGCTTAGGAGGAGGAAGAGGAGGCCTAGGAAACCCCTAGCCTTGATGGCCCTCGACATGGATACCGTTGAGAGGATAGCCGAGATACCCCAGGGGCTTCGGGAGCTGCTCAAAGGTGAGGTGAGGCCGATAGTCCTGCTGAGGAGGAGGATTGGCTCCCCGGTCTCCCAGCATATCGCACCCGGACTCAAGACCCTGGGCATCATGCTTCCCTACACACCCCTCCACTACCTTCTGCTAAGCAGGGTAAGGGACAGGTTCCTAGTCATGACGAGCGGAAACCTGCACGGCGACCCTATGGTGAGGTCCGAGCATCATCTCAAGACCCTCTCAGGGGTTGTGGAAGCCTTCCTGACGCATGACAGAGAGATAGTCAATAGGGTTGATGACCCCGTGTTCCGCCCCACCCTGGGTGGTGTGGCCTGCCTTAGATGCGGGAGGGGTGTGGCTCCCTTAACCCTTAAGCCGCCTATCAGGTTTAGGGAAGTTTACGCAGCCTTTGGCTCCGAGCTTCAGACATCCCCCGCCATAGGTTTTAGGGATAAGGTTGTTCTCGCCCCGTATCAGGGTGACGCCGATAACCCGAGGGTTCTTAGGGAGCATTTGGAGGCATTGGACACCCTGCTGAGGTTCTATGGACTTGAGGCCGGGAGAGTTGTGGCCGACCTCCATCCACTCTACGCTACGAGGCAGAGGGCCGAGAGGTTAGCGAAGGCGAGCGGGGTCCCCCTAATCCTCGTCCAGCACCACATAGCCCACATGGCGTCGGCCATGCTCGAGCATGGGCATAGGCCGGAGGAGCCTGCGGTAGGGGTGATTATGGATGGCGTGGGCTATGGGTTGGATGGAGCTGTCTGGGGAGGCGAGATAATCACGTGGGACTCGGAGGGGTTCATGAGGGTGGGGAGGCTTGAATACCATGTGGCGCCCGGAGGAGACTTGGCGGCAAGATACCCGGCCAGGATGCTGGCCTCAATCTTAACCCGGTTCATGGACGAAGACAAGATAACCCGGCTAATGCTCGAGAGAGGGGTCGTCAAAGGGCTTCCAAGAGGGTTGAGGGAACTAGAGTCCGTGTTGATTCAGGTAAGGTCGGGGAGACCCCTCACATCAAGCACGGGAAGACTCCTGGACAGCGTATCCGCCCTACTGGGAATATGCCTCGAGAGAACCTATGAGGGCGAGCCTGCGATAATGCTTGAGGAGCACTCGATGGATGGCAGGGCATTATCCAGACCCCCCGACCTGATAACCAGGCAAGACGGCGAGACGGTAATCCTAACCTCGAGGATAGTCGAGTATCTACTGGATAGGCTGGGGAGGGAGTCCATAAGAGACCTAGGATATAGCGCCCAATACTTCCTAGGCTATGCTCTAGGCGAGGCTGCGGCCGAGTTCATGAGGAGCCTTGGGTCCAGGGCGCTCTATGTCTCGGGTGGGGCGGCGGTTAATCAGATAATTCTAAGGGGGATAATGGATGGTGCGGGCGTGGAGCCCAGGTTGAACCGTCTCGTCCCCGCCAATGATGGGGGGATAGCTGTGGGCCAGGTGTATGCGGCGGCCTTGATGGAGGGTCAGCAGCCCAGTTCTCTCCGAATCTCTTCAAGCAGGGTGTCCAAGGCCTCACGGACCTCGCCCGATAAACCCTCCCCGTAGCCGAAATCCCTGCCCTCAACAGCGTAGATGACCACCGACGCCTTCAGCATACCCAAGGCCTCAGCCATCTCCAGGACCTCCCTGAGAGATAACCCGTGGCTCGAGAGGGATGGATGGCTCCCTAAATCCTTGATAGAGTATCTATGGATGGCCCCGGGTTCCACGCCCCTCCTTGAGGCATCGATTATAATCACATGCTCCGCCTCCTGGACCAATTCTATGAGCTTTGTTAGGTCGTCTCCCACAGAGTAGGCCTCGACCCCGGGGCAGGTTCTCTTAATCTCCTCGACGGCCACCACCCCTACCCCGTCATCCCGCCTCTCCCTCCTCCCCAACCCCACTACAACCTTCTTCATCTAGCAGGAGTCTATGTGGAGCTTTAGGAAGTGGGTTGCACAGGATATGCATGGGTCGTAGTTGCGGACCGCTTGCTCGCATTTCCACGTTAGCTCATCCTTGGGCAGGCTTAGATACCTCTTCACGAAGATTCTCAGGTCCTCCTCTATGGATTTCTGGTTCTGCGAGGTCGGGGGAACAATCTTGGCGTCCTGGATTACGCCCTCATCATCTATGGTGTAGCGATGGTATAGGATTCCCCTCGGTGCTTCCGTGCACCATCTACCCGTGCCAGCCCTTGGCTCGACCTCCAGGCAAGGCTTGGAGGGCCTCCTATACTCCTTTATCAGCCTGATAGCCTCCTCGCATGCATAGAGGACCTCTATGCTCCTTGCGATTATGCTCTTGAAGGGGTTCATGCACCCGGGCTTCATCCCGGCTTCCTGCGCCGCCTTCTGTGCCTTGGATGAGAGCTTGTCGTAGTTTAGGTTGAAGCGGGCGAGGGGGCCTACCATGTATTCTCCCCTCT
>JAHSRM010000014.1 GCA_021650775.1 Candidatus Benthortus lauensis | reverse complement strand
TATTATTGGTATCTTTTTGAATCTAGAGAGGAGGTCTGCGGTTATCCTGTAGCTTCCTTTAAGCCTCTCATACTCGCTTGGGTCGGGGAACCTCTCCTTCTGGAGCCTCGTAACATATAGGACGTCAAGCTCCTCCATCACCTCCTCCACCCTCTCAACCTTCCTATACCGTATCCTCCCCTCTATATTCCTGATTACCTCCTCCCTTATCTGGAGGGGCTGGGGCGCGATGTAGGTTATCTCCACGTTGCTGTATTTTGAGAGGGCGTAGCTTAGGCTGCTGGGAGTCCTCCCATACTTGAGGTCCCCCATTATACCTACCTTTAGCCCATCTATTCTCCCCAGCTCCCTCCTTATGGTGTAGAGGTCGAGGAGAGCCTGGGTTGGATGCTCGTTCCACCCGTCTCCAGCGTTTATCAAGGGCGCCTCGGCTATCTCTGCAGCCCTCCTAGCCGCCCCAGGCGTCCTCTGCCTCAGGACTATAACGTCTGGACCGTATCCATCGACCATGCGTATCGTGTCCTCCAGGGTCTCACCCTTGGCTATGCTTGCGGCCTGCTCAGGCCCGAAGTCTATGACCTCCCCGCCTATCTTGACCATGGCGTAATGGAAGCTTAGCCTTGTCCTAGTGCTTGGCTCCAGGAAGACCGTGGCGAGAATCTTTCCAGAGGCGTAGTCGAGCAACCTTCCCCCAGCGAGTTCTTCCCGAATCTCGTCAGCAACCCTAAACAATTCCTCCATCGAGTCCCTCGTAAACTCAAGAGCCGAGATGACATCCCTTCCCTCGAAGAACCCCATACCTCAAGGCATGAAGGGACAATATTTTAGGAAACCCCCAAGAGTATAAGCTGCTTTTAGCGGAAACAAGATTTTTATCCGATTAATTGTTGGCTATCAAATATGAGATATCGTCAGAAGGGTGTCTCCAAGGCTGTTTTAGCGGCTGTCATCGTTGTCGTCGTGGTCTTGGTCGGCGTGGCTGCCTGGCAGTTCCTCATACCTAAGGGACCCCAATTCGCAGGCCGGACTCTGACGATAATTACGTGGGGCGGGCCGTGGAAGGAGGCTACGGAGACCTATGCCAAGAAGTTCGCCGAGGAGTTCGGGGTCGAGATTAAGATAGAGCTTCACGGCGGCCCCTCATCCGTCGGCCTCTCCAAGCTCCGCTCCGCATGGCCCAACCCCATCTTCGACGTAATGATGATGACCTCGGCGGTAGGGTTCCAGGGAGCGGTTGAGGGATACTTCGTCGAGCTGACAGAGGAGAACCTCCCAGTCCTGAAGGAGATACCCGACGTCTTCGAGGGCAAGCTTGACGGCAAGACCTACTGGGTCGCCATGTATCCCTACGTGGGCACCATAGTCTATAGGACCGACCTGGTTCCCTTCGAGATTAAGAGCTTCCAGGACCTCCTGAGACCCGAGCTCAAGGGCAAGATAGCGGTCCCCTACCCGACCTATCTCCCAGGCTCCTGGCTCATAGCAGCCTCAATACCGAAGGGAGGAGACGAGAGGAACCTGGACCCAGGGTTCGAGTTCGCCAAGCAGCTTGCCGAGTCAGGGAACATAGGATACGTCTTCAAGAGCGACTCGGATGTCCTGAGGCTGCTGGAGACGGGTGAGGCATGGGTTGGGTGGACACTTACAGGCAACGCCTACACCCTAGCCAAGAAAGGTGTCCCAGTTAAGGCCGTCCTAGAGTTCGAGGACACCAAGCCCGTCGCATTCTTCGATGTGATAGCAGTGGTGGATGGACCAAACAAGGACGTGGCGCTAGCATTCGTGAACTGGCTGCTCCAGCCGGAGAACCTCAGCGGATTCACCAAGATGCTCGGCTACGTTCCAAGCCACCCTGAGGCCGAGGTAGACCCCGAAGTTGCGGAGTGGAATATACCGGCGGACCAAATGTCTGAGAAGGCCTATGTCCCGGACTTCCTATACCTGGCCGAGAACGTGGATAAGTGGGCTACCCAATGGGACACCGAGATAACCCCGCTGCTAGGCTGACCCGGGGGTCTCCCTAACCTCCATCTTTTTTGACTACCGCGAATCTCCCCAGGTTCAGCCTGATTTTCTGGCCCACGTTAATCTCCTCTCCAACGTAGTTTACCAAGTCCATCTTTATCGTGGCATCCAGCCCCGTTAATCTGAGGTAGTATCTCCTTACCTGGCCGAGGAACTCGGCGTCTTCCACCACAGCTTCTATCCCTTCTCTCGAGGGCCGTATCCTCTCAGGCCTGGCCACCACGAAGACCTCGTCCCCCTTCTTCAGCCTTAGATGGTCTGCGGTGGTTTCCAGCAAGGTATCTCCAACCCTTACGCCGACCCGCTCTCCCTCAACCATCTCAACCCTCCCATCTATTAGGTTGGCCTCACCTATGAAGTCGGCCACGAAGCTATCCACAGGCTTCTCGTAAATCTCCGTGGGAGAACCTATCTGGATAATCTTCCCTTGATTCATTACCGCCACCCTATCCGACATGCTGAGAGCCTCGCCCTGGTCATGCGTAACATAGATGGCGGTTATCCCGAGGCGTTTCTGAATCCTCCTAATCTCCTTCCTCATCTGGAGCCTGAGCTTTAGGTCCAGGTTGCTTAGCGGCTCGTCTAGGAGCAGGACATCCGGCTCAATCACCAATGCCCTGGCTAGGGCTACCCTCTGCTGCTGGCCTCCTGAGAGCTGGCGTGGATACCTCTCCTCCATTCCTGCCAGGCCCACGGTCTCCAGCATGGTCTTCACCCTCCTCCTAACCTCGTCCTCCGGGGTCTTCCTCATCCTGAGTCCGAAGGCAACGTTCTCGAAGACGGTCATGTGGGGGAAGAGGGCGTAGTTCTGGAAGACTATCCCTATGTTCCGCTTATAGACTGGTATATCATTCATGACCTTACCATCTATTATTATGTTCCCTTTATCGGGTTTGTAGAAGCCTGCCACCAGCCTAAGCGTCGTGGTCTTGCCGCATCCGGAGGGCCCCAAAAGGGTTAGGAACTCTCCCTTCATGACCTTGAAGCTAATCCCGTCTACCGCAACCGTCCTCCCAAACCTCTTCGAGACATTCTCGACAACAACCTTCTCCTCTACCACATTCCCACCACCTTATCCAACCCAAAAGTCTTCTCTATCGCATATATTAAAACAACAGTTATAGCCATTAGAAGAACGGAGGCCACGGCTATTGATGGGTCGAAGACCGCTTTTAAGTATGAGAAAAGAGCTACAGAGAAGGTGTAGCTATTCGAGTCTGAGAGGAATATGCTGACTGCGTAATCATTGAGGGATTCGCTGAAGGTGAATATCGTGGCGGCCATGAGACCCGGCCTAATCATGGGTAGAACTATCTTGGAGAAGACCTTCAGGGGGCTGGCCCCCAGGCTCATGGCAGCCTCCTCTATCGAGGGGTCAAGAGTTGAGAACACCGCCGTCAGAACCCTCACGGAATAAGGCAGGGTTATGACTGTATGCCCTACAACCAGGTTTATCAGACTATTCAGCATACCTAACTGCTTAAGATACATCAGAAGAGCTATTCCGGTTACTAGTGTGGGAACTAGGAGGGGTGAGAGAAAGTATGTCCCCAGATTTTTCATAAATCCTTTTCCACTCCGTGTTATAGAGTAGGATGCAAAGATTCCCACGCTGGTTGAAATTATCATTGAGATGGATGCGACGATTAAGCTTGTCGTTAATCCATTGACGAATGTGTCGTTCTCGATGAAGGATTGATACCATCTGAATGAGATGGAGGGTGGAAGGCCGAATACGTAGTCTCTCGGGTCGAGTGAGATTAGGACGGTTACGCCTAGGGGGAAGAATATGAAGAGGAAGAATGCGGCGACGTAGGCCCGTTTAAGGATTAGCCCGCCGTCCATACCGGCCTCCTCCTGTAAATCACCTTGAACAAGTAGTCTATCAGGACCACGGCCACAAGCCCTATTATGAGCAGGATGACCACCATCGCCGCCCCGAACGGATAATTAACTGTATCCGTGAACCTGTCGAAGATTAGCATGGTTAGGACCACGACCTTTCCCGCCCCCAATATTAGAGGTGTTACGAAGGCCGTTACCCCGAGGCTGTAGGTTAGGAGGGCTGCGGCCACAAGCCCCGGAGAGGTCAGGGGCAGAGTTATCTTGAAGAAGGTTGTCAGGGGGCTGGCTCCCAGGCTCATGGCAGCCTCCTCTATCGAGGGGTCGACCCTCCTTATGGGGCCGATAAGCGTCAGGACGGCGTAGGGTATGAGGAAGTGGAGCAGGCCGAGGATTATCGCAGGCTCGGTCCCTATCAGGCTAATCTTAGGCAGGCGGAGCATCTCCAGAATCGTGTTGACGGGCCCGAACTCGCTTAGGACTATCTCCCATGCGTAGACCCTGACGAGGGGGTGGATGAGGAAGCTGACCATGACCAAGGCCAGAACCCATCTACCAATCCTAGCCCGTGCAATCAGGTAAGCAACAGGGTAGGCTATAACCAAGGTCAAAGCCATGCAGACTAGGGCTATCCTGACGGTTATCCAGAGGTAGTTGAGGAAGACCGGCTCGGAGAAGAACTGGATATAGTTGTCTAGGACGAAGCCAGGCTTCATCCCCCCAATATACCCCGGCTTAAGCCCGACATACTCATAGAAGCTGACGACGAATATGTAGGATAGCGGGGCTAGGAAGAAGAGTGCTAGGAAGACTCCTCCGGGGATTACGAGTAGATAGACCGCATATCGCCTGAGCAGTAGCTCTATGCTTGGCACTAGGTTGAATATCTCCAAGAAGATAATAAACATTTTAGATGGAAGGGCTTAGAAATCTTATATATGCCTGGTAGACGTTAAACTCCAACAATGAGCGACATACTCCGCAGAAGGGTTAGTAGGAGGAGGGCACTTAGCTCCGCTGCTAAGGCTGCTGTGGGAGCGGGTGTTGCGGCTGTTATTGGATGGGGTGCGGCTGGATACTTCGCTACCCAGGCTGCGAGAACCGTTACGAAGACCGTTACCGTGGAGAGGACTGTTACGGTTGGGACCACGGTCAAGGAGACCGTTAAGCCTCCTATGGGCGGCGAGCCCCCCAAGCCTGATAGGCTCATCGTTAGGACCTGGGGCGAGCCCTTCGACAAGGCCTTGATGGACGCGGTGGGCAAGAGCTTCCAGGATAAGTATGGAATCAAGATAGAGTTCGACTACACGGAGGACAACGAGATACAGCCCAAGCTAATCCAGCTAGTCTCTGCGGGTAAGCAGCCGCCGATAGACGTGAACTGGACGACTTCCGTAAACGCTATGAGGGAGGCTTTATGGGGGCTTGCGATAGACCTGACGCCCGAGGATGTCCCGAACCTTGACGGGATGAAGCCCGTTGCTAAGCCCGAGCCAATCGAGGGATACGCTGGATGGCCCTTCGTGAACATCTACGCCTACACGACCTCCCTGGCCTACAGGACCGACCAAGTAGACGAGCCGCCCAAGTCCTGGAGGGAGCTATGGGACCCCAAGTATGAGAAGTCCCTCGGCCTCTACGACGACGGATTCGGGTTCATAACCGTCCTAGCCAAGCTGGCCGGACTCAAGCTACCCGACGACCTTACCGACCCAGCCAAGATGGAGCCTGTCTGGGACCTCTTGAGAGACCTGAAGCCGACTATAGGCGGGCTGGGAGAGGACCCCGACCACTTCAACTGGCTCCTAACAGGGCAGTTCAAGTTTGTGGCAACCCTTACCGCCAACGCCTTCGCAGCCAAGAGCGAGGGAGCGCCCGTGGCCTGGACCGTCCCGGAGGAGGGTGTGGACATGCAGACCGACGCCCTCTACGTGCTGAGGAACCTGCCTCCTGAGAGGGAGTATTGGGCCAAGAAGCTCGTGAACGAGGCCTTGACGCCCGAGGCCCAGACTAGGCTCGCAGAGTTCCTGGGTCTCCCGACGCTCCACAAGGAGGCAGACTACCCAGACTGGATGGACGAGGACCCGGCGTCCCCCACCAAGCCCGAAGACTTCGAGAAGATGATAATCATACCGATTAGGGTTAGGGTTGAGCACGAGAACTACTGGTTCGAGAAGTTCGTGGAGATAGTCTCAGAGTAGCCGGGGCATGTGCGGGCTCCTGGTAGACCTCCTCATAGCCGTCAAGGAAAGATTACCCGACAGGCTGAAGGAGAACACCGGATACCTCCTGATAGCGCCGGCCATAGCCTCCGTAGGGGTGATGGTCGCAGGCCTAATACAGCTGACATACATAAGCTTCCTAACCTTCGACCCCATCAAACTTTTTTTACCCGAGCCATCCATTAAGAGCTACCTGACAATCTTCTCCCGCCCGGTCTATGGAACCGTCATGGTTAGGACGCTTGGGATAAGCCTGCTCGTCAGCCTCAGCTGCCTGGCCCTCGGCATACCCTACGCATACTACCTAGTTAGAACCGAGTCCCCCCTCCTCCAGAAGATACTGATAGTTCTTGCGTTGGCCCCATTCTTCATAGGTGAGATTGTGAAGGCATATGGGTGGCTGATAATCCTGGGCAGGAACGGCCTCATCTCCTATGTGTCCAAGAGCCTCTTCGGGGTGGAACTCAACCTGATATACACACCCTTCTCGGTCTACCTAGGCCTCCTCCAAACCATGCTCCCCTTCGCAGTCTTCGTCCTAGCCCCGGCCGTGGCGGCGGTCCCCCGTGAGACCGAGATGGCTGCCCAGAACCTTGGCGCAACACCCCTCCAATCCTTCATCCACGTTATACTTCCCCAGCTCAAGCCCGGGATACTCTCAGCCTTCCTCGTAACATTCACCATCTCAGCCACCGAGTATGCTATACCCGACCTTCTTGGGGGAGGGCTGGTGGACTTCGTGGCAAACCAGATATACACCGTTCTTTTCAACTCCCTGAACTATCCCCTGGCGGCTGCCCTGAGCATAGTCTTGGTCCTGGTTGTCTCCCTGGTGGTTTACCTCGTCTTGAAGATTGGCAGGGTTGGGAACATCTTCATTAGGGGTGGATAGCTTGCCGTGGCTTAGAAGGATACTCATAGCGGGAATCGTCGCCCTCTTCATCCTCCCAAACATAATCATAGTTACCGCATCGTTCACGGAGAGCGAGGTTATTACGTTTCCTCCACGTGGCCTCACCCTCAAGTGGTATCCCGAGGCCCTGACCTCGGATTGGTTCCTCAAGGGCCTGGTTAATAGCCTGATAGCGGCCGGGTTCTGCACCCTCCTCTCGATACCCGTGGGCGTCTTCGCAGCATACGCCCTGCTCAGGATGAGGATAAGGTTCAGGGACATAATCCAGGTGTATCTCTTGCTGCCTTTCACGGTCCCCCTCATAGTCCAGGGTGTCTCCTTGCTCTTCGTCTATGCGAGGACGGGGCTCGTGGGGAACATACTCGGGGTGGGTTTCGCCCTAATGGAGATAAACATACCGTTCATGATTTGGAGCGTTACCTCGGCGGTGAACGCCATGGACCCCAACCTGGAGAATGCCTCGAAGAGCCTCGGAGCAGAGGAGATTCAGACATTCCTATACGTCACCCTTCCATCACTCATGCCTGGGGTCCTGTCTGGGGCGCTCCTAATGTTCATACTGGGCCTCAACGAGTTCATAACAAGCCTGATACTCGTCACGATTGATACCCAGACCCTCCCAGTCGCCCTCTACACCAAGATTAGGACCACCATCTCGCCCAGCATAGCCGCCGCCTCCACGGTTTATATCCTCCTAGCCCTCGTAACAATCTATGTGCTGGATAAAGTGGTCGGCTTGAAGAACTACTTGAGGTGAGGATGTGGATGGGTGAGGGACGTGTCCTCGAGGTTAGGAACCTTGTGAAGAGGTATGGGAGGGTCGTGGCCCTAGATAATGTCTCGCTCTCCATGGATAAGGGCGAGTTCGTGGTGGTCCTGGGTCCCTCGGGCTCGGGTAAGAGCACCCTCCTGATGAGTATAGCGGGGTTCGTTAAGCCCGACTCTGGGGACATATACCTGAACGGTGTCAGGATAAATGATGTTCCACCCTATCGCAGGAATGTTGGAGTCGTTTTCCAGAGCCTTGCCCTCTTCCCCCACATGACCGTCTACGACAACATAGCCTTCCCGCTCAAGATACGGAAGATGCCAAAGGAGGAGATTAAGCGGAGGGTGGAGAGGATACTCGAGATAGTCAAGCTAAGCGGGTTGGAGAGGCGTAGAATAGACCAGCTGAGCGGGGGCCAGAGGCAGAGAGTCGCCATAGCCAGGACCCTCGTCTTCGAGCCCAGCATCCTCCTCCTCGACGAGCCCCTCGGAGCCCTTGACAGGAAGCTCAGGGAGGAGATGCAGGTGGAGATAAGGAAGATTCACGAGAGGGTTGGGGCGACCACGCTGCTCGTGACGCATGACCAGCAGGAGGCCATGACCATGGCAGACAGGATAGTTGTTATGAGGGATGGGAGAATCGAGCAGGTTGGGACGCCTGAGGAGATATACAGTAGGCCGAGGACCCTCTTCGTAGCCGAGTTCATGGGCACGTCCAACATACTCAAGGGAACCTCGAGGGCCGAGGCAGGCGGAACCCTATTCACCGCCGAGTGCGGTCTAAAGCTCAGGTTGGATGAGGAGGTAAGGGGGGACGGATACGTCGCCATAAAGGCCGAGCACATTAGGATACATAGGGTTCCGGAGGAGGCCGGAAGCCTTCCAGCCACTCAGGCAAAGGTTCTAAGAAGATTCTTCGAGGGAGACCATATAAGGTATGAGCTTGACGTAAACGGGACCCTGATTAAGGCTATTGACAGGGAGGTTAGGAGGGTCTTCAAGGCCGGGGAGACGGTCTATATCTCCTGCCTCCCAGAGAACGTTAGATGGCTCAAGGAGTAGGTTTTTACCCTATGGAGGCATGCCTCCACCCATGGGAGGAGACCTACTGGTCAAGAACGGCAGGATAGTAACCCCGTGGAGCGTCAGGGAGGCGGATATACTGATTAGGGACGGGGTTATAGAGAGGGTTGGGAGAGACCTCAACGCAGACGGAGCCGAGGTCCTTGACGCAAGAGGTCTCCTGATACTTCCAGGAGGGGTTGACGAGCATGTCCATATGAGGGAGCCTGGCCTCACCCATAAGGAGGACTTCGCCTCGGGGACCATGGCCGCAGCGGCTGGAGGAATCACAACCATACTGGAGATGCCCAACACTGTTCCGCCCGTGGAGTCGGTGCGTGAGCTTAGGAGGAAGAGGGAGCTCCTCAGGGAGAGGGCATACGTGGACTTCGGGCTCTACGGCGTGCTCCATGACGGCAACGTGGATGAGTTGGCAGGGATGTGGGAGGAGGGGGCGGCGGGGTTCAAGGTCTTCCTAGGACCCACGACTGGGAACCTCCCTGCTCCAAGCGACTCAACCTTGTATGAGGCCATGGCCCTGGCCGCCAGGCACGGCTTCACCCTCGCCTTCCACGCAGAGAACAGGGGGCTTGTGGAATACTTCACCGAGAAGGTTAGAGGTGAGGGGAGGAGGGACTATGAGGCCCATGCGGACTCGAGGCCGAGCATCTGCGAGGAGGAGGCGGTCTCACGGCTAATGATATTCGCCAGGAGGACGGGGGCCAAGACCCTGATAGTCCATGTGAGTGCGAGGGAGACCGTGGAGCTTCTCAGGGAGGCCAAGGCCAGGGGCCTGAAGGTCTGGGGCGAGACCTGCCCCCACTACCTGCTCCTAACCCGTGAGGCACACAAGAAGTATGGCTCCCTGGTTAAGGTGAACCCGCCCCTGAGGGACGAGGAGGACAGGCGCTCGCTCTGGAAGGCCCTAAAGGATGATGTGATAAGGACCATAGGCTCCGACCACGCCCCCCATACACCCGAGGAGAAGTCAGGCGACATATGGAATGCCCAGGCAGGCTTCATAGGTGTGGAGACCATACTCCCAATAATGCTCGACGCAGCCCTGAGAGGTGTGATAAGCATACGTAAGGTTGTCTCCCTAATCTCCTACTGGCCCTCGAGGATATTCGGCCTCTACCCGAGGAAAGGCTCCCTGGAGGTGGGAGGGGATGGAGACCTGGTAATAATAGACCCTGGGGCGGAGACCAGGATAGTTGCTGAGAGGCTTCACAGCAAGCATAAGCTCACACCCTTCGACGGATTATCCCTACGTGGAAAGATAAGGTATACGGTGTTGAGGGGTAGGGTTGTGGCCGAGGATGGGGAGGTGGTGGAGGAGAAGCCGATGGGGGAGCCTGTCTCACCCCTGAGACGCTGACGTAGTCCTCATCTTCTCCGAGGCCCTCAAGACAGCGCTGATAATCATCCGGTAGGCACCGCACCTACAGATGTTCCCCGTCAAGGCATCCTTAATAAGCTCCACACTAGGCTCTGGAACCCTGTCGAGCAACGCCTTGGCCGTGATTAGGAACCCTGGGGTGCAGTATCCACACTGTAGTGCGTTCTCCTCTATGAATGCCTCCTGTATTGGGTGGAGCCTCCCGTCCTCCGCCAGCCCCTCCACCGTAACTATCTCGGCTCCCTCGGCCATGGGCGCCAGAATGAGGCAGCTATTGACGGGCTTCCCGTCCATCAGTATCGTGCAGGCCCCGCATTCGCCTGTCTCGCATCCCCTCTTCACGCCCGTCGTCCTTAGGTAGTTTCTGAGGAGCTCGAGGAGTGTTATGTGTGGCGGTGCGTCCACCTCGACCCTACGGCCATTCAGGGTGAACCTTATCCTCATGCTCCAGCCCTCCTCAAAGCCTTCTCCAGCACACGTCTAACCAGCACCACCGACATAGCCCTCCTATACTCTGCGCTCGCCCTCACGTCGCTTATCGGCTTGATGTCATTTAGAACCTTTTCGGAGGCACTCTTGATTAAATCTCTGCTCGGAGTCTTGCCTGTAAGCTCCCTCTCCACGGTCCTCGCCCTGACAGGAGTGGGCGCCACACTCCCCAACGCTACCCTCACCCAGCCTATCCTACCATCCTCGACCCCCACTGCCGCAGCCGCACTCACTATGCTAAGTATGTGCGCAACCCTTCTCCCAAGCCTCTGGAAGGCATGGCCCTCCGAGTCCCCAGGCCTCGGTATATGGACATGGGTTAGGAGCTCACCCTTCTCTAAGATGGTCTCGCCGGGTCCCCTGAAGAACTCCTCGATGGGTATGGTTCTCCCTCCGCCTAATCTGGCGGTCCTGACCCTTGCTCCGAGGACCATTAGGGGTGGTGCTGTGTCTGCTGCTGGTGAGGCGTTGCAGAGATTCCCACCAATAGTCCCCATATTACGTATCTGCCATGTTGCGAACTCTTGGGCTGCCTCCCAGAGGGGTGGTGCAAGCCTCTCCACCAGGCTGCTCTCCCTAATCTCCTCTATCGTGGTTAATGCGCCTATCTCAAGGCCCTCATCCGACTCCCTTATCCCCCTAAGCTCCATTATCCCACGTATGTCCGCAACGGTCGATGGCTTGAGCTTCCCCATACGCATCTGGACCACCAGGTCGGTTCCGCCAGCAACTATCTTTGCGTCAGGCCTCTCGGAGAGGAACCTGAGGGCGTCCTCGAGGCTGCTGAACCTACGATACTCGAGCATGCTCATCCTCCCCTCACCCTCCTCAAGTCCATGTAGAGCTTCTCGGCCGGGTATGGAACCTCCCTCGGGCTGACGCCGACCGCATGCTTGATAGCGTTCCCGATCGCCGGGGCCATCGGTATCAAGGCCATCTCCGCCAGCCCCTTGGCGCCCATGGGGCCATATTTGAAGTAGTCCTCCACGTAGATTGGGTCCATTATCTCCGGTAGGTCCATAATTGTTGGGACCAGGTAGTCGGTGAAGGCTGGGTTAAGTATCCTCCCATCCTCCACCTTAATCTCCTCCAGGAGCATGTAGCCGAGACCCTGGAGTATGGCTCCATCCACCTGACCCTTCGCAAGCTCTGGGTTGATTATCCTCCCTGCGCAGAGGGCGGGCCAAACCTTTAGAACCCTTGTTAGCCCGGTCTCCACGTCTACCTCGACCTCGGTGATTATCGCCATGTAGCTGAAGACCACGTATGCCTGGCCCTGCCCCTTCTTCTCGTCGAACCTCTCCTTTGGCATGAAGAAGTATCCTGTGGCCGACATCTCCTCCCCCTGCAGGTAGCACGCCTTAACAGCCTCCTCCCACCTCATCCTCTTCTCGGGGTCCCTCCTACAGTAGACCCAGCCGTCACGCAGCTCAACGTCATCCGGGCTGCATCCGAAGCTCCTCGCCGCAACCCTCTGGACAGCCTTCCTAATCTTGGTGGCCGCTATCAGTGCCGCTGTTCCTCCGAAGCTTAGTCCCCTGGAGCCGTGGGTGGCGCCTGTGTCCGGTGCGTCGCTCGTCCCTCCTATGAGGTTTATCTTCTCGACGGGTATCCCGAGGGCCTCGGAGACTATCTGGAGTATCCCCGTATGGCTTCCCTGCCCGAACTCCACTATACCCGTGTAGACCGAAACGCTCCCATCCTTGGCCACGTTGATGTATGCGTTGCACCAGTCCGGGACACCCCTGCTCGTGCTTATCCCATGCCAGGCGCATGCGACACCTATTCCACGTGCCTTCCCGTTCTCAATCCTCCCGTATCTTCTCCTCTTCTCCCTCCACCCAGAGGCCTCCGCAACCCTCCTTAGGGCCTCCCCGATTCCCACGCTATGGTCGAGGAGCTGGTTGGTGCACGTTCTACTACCCGGCTTGAGTATGTTCATGAGCCTGAACTCCAGGGGGTCGATGCCAAGCTTCTCGGCAAGCTCATCCATCTGCCTCTCGGCCGCAAACTGGACCTGGGGGTTCCCGAATCCACGGAAACTGCCCTGATAGACCTTGTTGGTGTAGACCAGGAATCCCCTAGAGTCTACGTTTGGGACCTCGTATGGCCCTGAGGCGTGGGCCGTGGCCCTCCAGAGTGTGAATGGCCCCCTGTTTGCGTATGCCCCTGCGTCGAAGATTATCCTGACCTGGACCGCCGTCAGCCTTCCCTCCTTGCTCGCACCACTCTTGTAATAGATTATGGCCGGGTCCCTCTTGCAGTGGCTCGTGAAGCTGTCCTCCCTGCTGTAGGTTAGTAGGACCGGCTTCCCCGTCTTGTGGGCTGCGACGACTGCCTGGGCTGCGAGTATGGGCCCCATGTCGTCTTTCCCACCGAATGCTCCGCCTATCATGGGCTGTATCACCCTTACCTTGCTCTGGGGGACTCCGAGGACCCGTGCGGAGATGAGTTGGGCGAGGTGTGGATACTGTGCGGGGGCTATGACTGTGTATTCTCCGTCCTTCGGTATTGCGAGGACGCCCTCAGGCTCGATGTATGCGTGGTCCTGATACCCCATCCTATACTCGTTCTCGACGACGTAGTCAGATTCCTCCAGGGCTTTCTCCGCATCCCCCTTCCCTATATGGGTCTTGATGACGACGTTGCTCCCAACCTCCTCGTGGATTATCACCTGGTCCTTCATGGCCTCGAGGGGGTCGAAGACGGCTGGAAGGGGCTTGACCCTGACCTCCACCATGCTTCTGAGAAGCTCGGCCGACTCAGGCTTCCTTGCAACCACCAACGCCACAGGCTCCCCGTGAAACCTAACCTTCCCCTCCGCCAGGGCCGGCTGGTCCGAGATATAGTATCCGACCTGATTCTGCCCCGGGACATCCTCGGCGGTAATGAGGTCTATGAAGTCTGGGTGGCTTGAGGCCTCCCCCGGGCTAATCGACTCTATCAACCCGTGGGGCACGCTGCTCTTCACTATCCTGGCGTAGGTCATCCCCTCGACCAGGTAGTCCTCCACGTATCTCGCCCTACCCAAGACCTTCTCAAGCGAGTCCACACGCCTCACACTCTTGCCGACGACTATGAACTCCCTTGCCTTCAGCCATGAGTCGAGTATAGAGAACTCCTCTCTCTGAACCTCGATAAGCGATGAACTCATCGGTTAAAGCAGGATGATGATGGAGATATAAGCCTATCTCATGGTTAATATTTCGGTTTAAGTTCCAACAATTCATGGGCCATATAACGGGTGGAGGTGTTCTCCTCAAGGTTCTCAGGAGATGCGGTGTCCAATACTTTTTCGCCAACTTTGGGACGGAATACGCATCCACGATACATGATTATTTGGTGGCAGGCGGCGAAGGCATGCCGGAGATGATTGTCTGCCCCCATGAGGCCACGGCGGTCTCCATGGCCCACGGGTTCGGGATGGTCAGCAACAAGCCCCAAGCGGTCCTGGTCCACAGCCTCCCAGGCCTCGCCAACTCTGTTGGAGGAATAGTAAACGCATCCAGCTCCCAAGTCCCCCTAATCCTAATCTCAGGCCTCACAGCCTTCTCGCTCAAGGGATACAAGGGCTCCCGTAGAATCAGGGTTCACTGGGGGCAGGAGAGCAGGGACCAGGGGGAGCTTGTGAGGCAGTTCGTCAAGTGGGATTACTCTGTGAAGAGCTTGGAGCAGATACCCGAGGCCGCTGTCAGAGCCTATGAGGCCGCATCCTCCCAGCCCCAGGGACCAGCATATCTCTCTGTTCCGATGGAGTGGCTGATGGGCGAGTGGCGTGGGGAGATACGGCATAGGACGCCTGTAGAGGCCTCGTTGGGCGGAGCATCCCCCAGCTTCGTCAAGGAGGTTGCATCCAAGCTAATCGAGGCGGAGAACCCCCTCATCATAACAAGGTCTCTTGGCAGGTGGAGGGAGGCTGTGGGGCTTCTCGGGAGGGTTGCGGAGACTGTGGGTGCCAGGGTTAGGTGGGCCGTGGGAGACTACGTGAACCTGCCTAACACCCATCCGCTCTCGGAGCCAATCAACGTAGGTGAGGCCGACGCCATACTCGTGATAGAGGCCGATGTGCCCTGGATACCCAGGGATGAGGAGCCGAGGGAGGACGCATACGTGGCATACGTGGGGATGGATGGGGTTAGGCTGGGATACCCGATATGGGGATTCGGCTTCCACGCATCCGAGACCTGTCACCCAGCAATATTCCTAAGACAGTTGGCAGAGGAGCTTGAGGCCGCTCGGTCGAGCAGGCTGAGGGAGAGGGCGGCGGATAGGGTAGAGAGGGCTAGGGAGGAGTCGAGTCGGTCCTGGAATACTAGGGTGAGGGCGGCTGAATCCGACCTATCCCACGGCATAATAACCAAGAGGGCTGCCTCATACATCCTCGGCAAGACCATATCGAGGGACGACGTGATAGTGAATGAGTATTGCCTCCAGGTGGACTACGTCAGGTTCGAGGAGCCTGGGACATTTTACGGTGAGCCTCCCTCAGGCTCTCTCGGATGGGGTCTGGGGGCAGCCCTTGGAGCCAAGTTGGCCGAGCCTTCGAGGAAGGTTGTGGC
>JAHSRM010000040.1 GCA_021650775.1 Candidatus Benthortus lauensis | reverse complement strand
AGATGTGTATAAGAGACAGCCACAGGGACCTGGCCGTCTACCCCTACACGGTCAAGGACGTAGCCAAGAGGTTTGAGAGGAGGCTCCTCTCGAGGACCATTGGGAGGCCTGGAACCCTCTACCTCGACGGAGAGAGAAGCGTCTTCGGCCCCGAGCCGCCCGAGCCTCCCCAGCCAAGCGGTCCAGGCGAGTTCGGCGAGGTCTTCCCACGTGAGCTCTATGAGATGTGCTTGACCCTTGATGAGGCACGGGTTCTGAGGGCCTTGGAGGGCTTCACGGAGAGGGGTAGGAGGAGCCTGATAATCACGGCCAACCGTGGGAGGGGGAAGTCGGCCGCCCTAGGGCTTGGGATAGCAGGCCTAATCACCATGAGGCCTAGGAAGAGGAGGGTTAGGGAGGTGGTGATAACCGCTCCCGAGCCTATCAACGTCCAGACCCTCTTTGAGTTCATCTCCCAGGGCGTCAGGAGGCTTGGGTATGAGCCAGAGGTAGAGGAGAGGGACGGCCTGATAACGGGTCTGAGGGTTAGGGGCGCCCAGGCCTACTATAGGAGCCCCTATGCGGTTACGAGGCTTGAGGGCGAGATGGCGGTGGTGGACGAGGCCTCTGGCGTTCCTGTCCCGGTCCTCTTCGCAATCAGGAGGAGGTTCAGGAAGACGGTCTACTCCGCCACGATTCACGGGTATGAGGGTGCTGGGAGGGGATTCAACGTCAGGTTCCTCGGGAGGATTAGGAGGGAGTGGAGAGGAGGGCTCACAGAGCTTGAGATGACCGAGCCCGTCCGATACGCTCCAGGAGACCCTGTGGAGAAGTGGCTATACGAGGCCCTGCTACTCGACGCCGAGCCGGCCCAGCTCTCCCAAGAGGAGGCCGAGGAGGCGGTCAGGAACCCAAGATACGTTAAGGCCGACCTGGACGAGTGGTTCGACTCCTCCGAGAACCTCCTCCGCCAGTTCGTCGGGATATACGTCCTCACCCATTACAGGAACAGGCCGGACGACCTGGCACTACTCGGCGACGCACCGCATCATAGGGCTAGGGCCTTGGTTAGCCCCGGCGGGAAGGTTGTGGCCGCTGTCCAGCTCTGTTATGAGGGTGGCCTGCCACGTGAGGTTGTCTCGGAGATGGGTAGGGTTCAGCCCAGGGGCCACATGATTCCCTCGGTCGTGGCACGCTACTACCCCCACCTCAAGGGCTTCGGGATGCTCAAGGGAGCTAGGATAGTCAGGATAGCCGTCCACCCCGAGCTCTGGGGAAGGGGCCTCGGCTCCAGGATTCTGGGCGAGGTGGTGGAGGAGCTCTCGGACCAGGGTGTGGAGTGGGTCGGCTCGGGCTTCGGCGCCAGCCCCGAACTCCTAAGGTTCTGGTTCAGGAACGGGTTCGCTCCAATCCATGTGGGGCCTGTCAGGAACCCTGTCTCAGGGGAGTTCAGCGTCATAGTGGTCAAGCCTCTGAGCAGGGAGGCGGAGAAGATTCTCTCGGAGATATCGAGGGAGTTTAGGATAAGGTTTCTTGAGTGTCTTCCAGACCCCTACTTCAACATGGAGAGGGACCTCTCATGGCTCCTCCTCTCCAAGACCATAGGAGAATACAGGGCCAAGGCCGAGTTCAAGGGCTCCCAGCGCCTCAGGCTCCAATCCTACATGGAGTATGCCGTGACCTATGAGGGTGCCTCGGATGCCATCAAGTCTCTGGTGAAGGCGCATTTCCTGACCTCGGCTGAGAAGAGGGTCGGGATAGGTGAGGTCGCCGAGAAGCTCCTAATCATGAAGGTTCTACAGGGTAGGCCGTGGGCGAACGTGGCAGGCCAACTCAACATGAAGTCGGGTGAGCTTAGGGAGCTTATGAGGGAGCTTGTCGAGAAGCTTCTGAAATATTATGGATAATTTTCTCCCCTAAAATCCTACATAATGAGTCTTGAGGTGGACCCAATACTCCTCCTCGTAGGGTGTGATGAAGCTGCAGTGGGGGCAGGTGAATAGCTTGGGGGCTTCTTCACGCTCCCTGGGCCTCAGCTCCCCTCCCACGAGAATCAGCTCCTCACCCTTGATTAGCAGGGACCTATACCTTATCCCGGCCTTCACCGCAGCCCTTCGGACCATCTCGGCGCACTCTTCGATGCTTAGGGTGGTGGCTGAGGATGAGTCGTCGAGGATTACGGTCCCGCCCTTGATTACGGGCATGATTCCACGTGGGGCCAGCTCCTCGGCCAGATGCGAGGCGAGCCGGGTCGCAGCCTCCTCCAACCCCACCCTAACCCTAATCACCCTCTCCTCCCTCCTTCTTTTTGAGCTCCCTCAGCTTCCTCCTATAGTATTGGAGGGGGTTCTTGACCGGGCCGCATAGCCTGCCGTTCTCTATGCATAGCCCGTTGGTCCTCATCTTCTCGCAGCTTGGGGGCGTGTATCTGGTCCTGCTCCCCCTCATGCCTGCTATGTGCTCGACCTGGTAGCGTGCTATCCTCTCGTTGAAGTCGCTTCTCTGGGAGTAGATGGAGACGACCTCCTCGGGCCTGACGCCTGTGTTCAGGAGGAATGAGGCTATGGCGAAGTTTGCGAAGTGGCTGACGCTCTCCCCTCCCACAAGCCTCCCGTATATCTCCTTCATGCATGGGGGCCATGCCTCGGGCCTTGCGGTCGCCTTTATCGAGGCCTCCTCAACCTCCCTCCTCGGTATCATGGACTTTATCCTCTCGACCTCCTGGAGTAGCGGCTGGGGCAGGTTGGGCCTCTCCCTCCCCGCCTCCTCCACCAGCCTCAGAACCCTCTCCTCTATCCGGTCCCTCAGGAGCCTGACAAGCTCCCTGGCCTCGACCAGGACCCTCCCCCTATCCACAACCCTGTTCACGAGCTTCCATGTTGGGTCGTTGAACTTGGAGGCGGACCTTAGGTAGTCGGCGAGCCCCATGGAGAACCTGTATTGGATGCCGCCCACAGTCCTCTCCTCCCTCTCCACATCCATCCCGAAGACCCTCCTAGCCACGTCCAGGACGAAGCCCTCGTCCTCCGAGTTGAGAAGCCTCTGGGCCACCACGGCCTCGGCCAAGGCAAACCTCCTAGCAAGGAACCTGTCCCCTGTGGAGGCAACGAGGACCACTGCCAGGGGGAAGGATGCCAACTCCGCAACCTTGTCCTCAATCTCCCATGGCTCGGCCGCCTCCCCTCCCTCGATGGCCCGGGTCACACGGGCGACCGCCCTCTCGAGTATGGGTTTGTATGCGGGGTCTGAGAACTGGTCAAGGGTGAAGCCGTATGCCGAGAGATACTCCCTGGCCTCGGGTAGGAATGGATACTTTGCGAGGCCTTCAGGCGGCTCGATAGACAACCCCCTTCCCTCCCGCTCCCTACCCCTCCAGAGATATTAAGAATACCACGCTACCTACCGCCCACCCCTCCAACCCGATTCAGGATTCCCTCAATAATCCAGGAACCTTCTCGCCTGCTTGACGAAGAGTTCTACCTGGTCTTCCACGTCGTAGGGCCAGGCGTAGATTATCTTCAGGCCTGGGTGCCTCTCCATTATCTCCTTCAGCTTCTCGGGTATCTCCTCCTCTGAGTGCTCCCCGCCCCTCACTATCATGGTCGGGACGACCACTATGGCCTCGGGTCCCATCTTGGCGGCCTCCTCCACAGCCTCCTCGAGCGAGGGTCTGCAGAACTCGTTGAATGCTGGGATAACGTCGAGGAAGCGTGAGGCCTTCTTCACGGCCTCGGCCAGCCTTATCAGGTTATACCAGTAGGGGTCGTTCTCAGGCGTCCTCGGGTAGCTTCTCAGCTCCTCATCTAGCTCCCTGAACCTCTCCAAGGCCGTGGGGTCGCCTGCCCTAACCCTCTTCTCAAGCCCGATGTATTCGGCCACCCTCTCATGGGGGTAGCTCCTAGGCGGCGAGCCATGGCCCACAAGTATCAGGACGACGTCTTCCAGACCCATACCCAGGATAACGGCCTCCCTTAACTTAGACCTACCCGGCGCCAGCCTCCCAGGCCTTCTCGAGTATGGCCCGCAGCTCCCTGTCCCCAACACCCCTCAGGGCCGACTCGTATATGTCCCCCACCTCCGCCTCCCGGCTATATAGGGCTGCTTGGAGGCCCATCTCCAGCTTATCGACCGCCTTGACGAGCCTGGCCTCAGGCAACCCGCCCTCCTTGAGCCTCCTCCAAGACCTCCTCCACCTCTCGGCCACCTCTCCTGGAAGCATCCCCAAAACCCTCTCCACGGCCTCCTCCTCCCTCTCCTCCCACCCAGGGTCCCGGGCCTTCATCTCGGGCGTCAGGTCTCCTAAGATGGCTTCGGGGAGGTCGTGGAGGAGGGCCATCCTGGCCACCTCTGCTACATCGAGTCCCCTCACCTCGGCTATGAGGATGGAGATTAGGGCCACTGCGTAGCTGTGGCTGGCCACGGTCTCGGGGTCCCTCACACCCCTCTCGACCCACCCCGTCCTCCTGAGGGCCTTGAGCCTCGCAGCGAGCCTATGGAGCCTGAGAACCGCCTCCTCCACGGCTCTGGGTTCCCGGGGCCTGCTAAAAAGGATGGTCACCGGTTTAGGACCCGTTCGACCAGCCTCTCGACCCTCGACCCATACTGGGCCGCCTTCTTCTGCCTCCAAGCCAGCTCCCTGGGGAGACCGAGCCTCTCGGCCGCAAGCCTCAGCACATACTTCCTGACGACCTCGCCCCCAACGTCCCTGAGCTTTAGGCCTGGTGGGAGCGTGAGGCCCAGCTCGTAGACCCTTCTGTGGAGGTATGGCGTTATGAGGGATGCGTGGGCCAGGGATACGGCCAGCTCGTCCCTCTCAAGCCCCAGGTGGAGGCACCGCACATCCTCCCACATCACCCGCCCAGCCTCCACGAGCCCGCCACGAGCCAAGGCCCTAACATACTTCATGTAGCCTCCGAAGAGCTCGTCGGCTCCCTGCCCCACCACGAGGAACCTCCTCCCAGCCTCGAGGGCCGAGAGATGGAAGATTACTGCGAGGGAGAGGTCCATGGCGGACCTGCTCGGCAGATACCTGGAGAGCGGTTCGAGGAGCCTCTTAACCCTCTCCTCATCCACCCCGACCCTAAGCAGCTCGACGCCCAGGATGCCCGCCGCCTCACCCGCCCTCTCCATGTCAGGGCTACCCTCCACGCCCACCACCACGCAGAGGGGCCTCAGACCCCGCCTAAGCGCCATCAATGCCAGGAGGGAGCTGTCGAGGCCGCCTGAGAAGGAGATTGCGGGCCTAGGCGGTATCAGGGACGAGGCGTCTGAGAGGGCTTGGGCGAGGGCCTCCACAGGGTCTCCGTAGCCGGCCTGCCCTGGACTATACCAGGGCCTCTCATGGACGCCTTCCCCGGAGACCTCTAGAAGGTGGCCTGGCTCAAGGTGTCTGGCGGCTCCGGGTAGGCTGTGCCTGCTCTGGGCTATGGCTAGGGCGTCTCCGACCCTTGTGTAGAGTAGTGGGATGGGGCCTGCGTGGTCTCTCCAGACCCTCAGCCCCTCCTCCCCTACCTCGGCCTTGATGAAGAATCCCTGGAACCCCTGGGGGCTTAGGTCTGGGCCTGCCTCCGGTATCGACTCGACGTAGATTATCCTGCCCCTCCTCCGCTCAAGCCTGCCCTCGTCGGCCACCACCTGGACTGCTCCGACACGGGTCTCCAGGCCCTCCTCCACGAGCCTCCTGGACCCAGCCCTATACTCTTGGGCCTCGGCTATCCTCCATGCGAGCCTCCTGGCCTCCTCCCTATCGGGCGAGACCGCTATGGCGAGCAGCTCGGCCTAGACCCCCAGGTAGAGGTCCCGCTCACCCATGCCGACCATGTGGAAGACCTCCTCCTCTATCTTGGCCGGCTCGACCTGCTCCCTCATCTTCAGCTCCCTGTATTTCTCGTAGAAGGCTGAGCGGACCGCCTCGACCTGCTTGAAGAGGTGGTCTCCGTTCCTGTATCGTGCCTTCCTCCTCCTGACCTTGAAGCCGTCCCCCGTCCTGACGCTGAGGGTGTAGGTTACGACCCCGCCCAGCTCCATCCAGCTCCTCCACCTCTTCTTCGTGGCCTTTGCCTCCGCCTCCACCAGGACCGCATAGAGGGTCCTCTCACCATCCTCCTCCACCACCACGTCCACGGCGAACCCGCATCTCCCATGCCTCATGTAGATGGCCCTCTCATGGGGCAGGTGCCTATGGGTGGCCAGGCCGACGACGTTCGGCCCCGTTATGAGGCCTATAATCTCCTTGGCGATGTCCGAGAGCCTGACGACCATACCCGGGTAATCAGGCGTATGCCCAGTATAAAAACACCATACCTGGTCTGGGAATGGTTTTAGGGTATGGCTGGTCCATTAAACTGTTGTATGGTTGATGAGCTTGACCTGAGGATTCTCCGTGAGCTGCTCCGGGATGGTAGGGCCTCCTTCAGGAGGATTGCGGAGAGGGTTGGTGCCTCGGTCTCGACAGTGGCCTCACGGGTCGAGTCCATGGAGAGGAGGGGTGTAATCAGGGGATACACGGCCCTCGTGGACCCGCAGAAGCTCGGATACGAGATAACGGCCATAATAGCCCTCAGGATATCCAGGAACCTACTTGAGGTCCAGAGGAGGATTGCGAGGAACCCCCACGTCTACGGCGTCTATGACGTGACGGGCGAGGCCGACTCCATAGTCTTGGCCAGGTTCAGGAGCAGGGAGGAGCTGAGCAGGTTCGTGAAGAGCATGCTGGCCATGGAGGAAGTCGAGCGGACCATAACCCACATAGTCCTCGACATAGTCAAGGAGGACCCCAGGCCCCCGCTCACGGAGAAGGCTTAGAGCCAGGCTATCTATCTTTAAATATTCTCGGTTAGAGGGGTGGGGCTGGACGAGGATAGATGGGGCATAGGAAATACTCGGCTCCCAAGAGGGGTTCGCTGGCGTTCCTGCCCAGGGGTAGGGCTAGCAGGCTTCTTCCCAGGGTGAGGTATTGGCCCGAGTATGAGGGTGAGCCACGGCTCCTCGGATTCATAGCCTACAAGGCAGGCCACTCCACCGCATACTACGTCGACACCACGCCCAACTCTCCTACCCAGGGCCTCGAGGTAGCCAAGGTTGCGACCATACTTGCGGCTCCGCCCATGGTCTTGGCAGGCTTGGTCGGATACGGTGAGGAGAACGGTGCGTTGAGGGAGCTTACCCGTGTCTGGGCCAAGGAGCTTCCAGAGGTCATCTACAGGAGGATTCCGACCTGGAGGCCGAACCAGGACGAAGGGGTGGAGAGGATTAGGAGGCTCAAGGACCAGCTCGTCGAGGTAAGGGCCATAGCCATGGCCCAGCCCAAGCTCGCAGGCCTGCCAAGGAAGGCCCCAGACCTACTCGAGATAAAGATTGGCGGCGGCGTTGAGGAGGCCCTGGAGTGGGGCATAGAGAGGCTTGGAAGCGAGGTCAGGGTAGGCGAGGTCTTCCAGCCAGGCTCGTGGGTGGACGTGATAGCCGTGACCAAGGGCAAGGGATTCGCAGGCGTCGTGAAGAGGTGGGGCGTCAAGATACAGCCCAGGAAGAAGAGGAAGACGAGGAGGGAGGTCGGAGCAATCGGACCATGGAAGCCACCATACGTGATGTATACCGTTCCCAGGGCCGGTCAGCTAGGCTACCACCGTAGGACCGAGTTCAACAAGAGGATACTCGCCATAGAGGAGGATGGGACAAAGTATACGCCTAAGGGAGGGTTCCCCCACTTCGGGGTCGTGAGGACCGAGTGCGTGGTCCTCGAGGGAACGGTTCCGGGAGCGGTTAAGCGGCCCGTGGTCCTCAGATATCCGGCCAAGGCTCCTGAGCATATAGAGGCGCCCCAGCTCGTCCACGTGGAGGTGTAGTGCGTGAGCATACTGGTCGAGCTTCTACAGGCGGCGAGGAGGAGGACCCTGAAGACCCATGTGAGGAGGCTGGACGGGGAGCCCGTGAGGGAGGTCGAGGTCCCAAAGGTCTTCCACGCACCCCTCAGGGAGGACCTGGTCTGGCGGGCCTTCATCCACCTCCAGACCCACACCCTTCAGCCGAAGGGAGCCATGAAGGGTTCGGGCCACAAGTATTCCGTCGAGTCGTGGGGGGCTGGGTATGGTATGGCCCGTATCTCCAGGATTAAGGCTAGTGGGACTGGGAAGGCCCAGGCAGGCGGGATGGTTCCCTCGGCCGTGGGCGGTAGGCCGACGCATCCCCCTGTCCCCGAGAAGAAGATTCACAAGGACCTGAACCGCAGGGAGGCCAAGGCAGCCCTCATATCGGCCATAGCTTTCACCCGTGTCTGGGAGAAGGTTAGGGAGAGGGGGCACAGGATTCCCGAGGGCTTGGAGCTGCCCCTCGTCGTGGAGGAAGCCATCGAGTCGGTTGCCAAGACCCGTGAGCTTAGGGAGGTCTTGGAGAGGCTGGGCCTCGGCGAGGAGTTGGAGAGATGTAAGGAGAAGAAGATACGTGCTGGTAAGGGGAAGAGGCGTGGGAGACGCTACAAGAGGAGGGTCGGCCCCCTGATAGTAATCTCGGAGGACAAGGGCGTAAGCGATGCAGCCGATAACCTCCCAGGCGTGGAGGTGGTCAAGGTAAGGGACCTAAGCGTCCTCCACCTGGCCCCGGGAGCCAAGCCAGGCAGACTCGTAATCTGGAGCGAGAGCGCGTTCAGGAGTTTGGACGAGGTTCTCCTGAGGGGTCTGGCCGCTTAGCCCGCCTCGCAGGCATCCACCCAATCCCCGTCTTCGCCAACCCTCTCCTCTCCACCTCCCTCCCTGCGAGCCTCCTCAACCTCTCCCAGACCCCCAGCCCATCATAGACCACCCGGCCCTCGAGGGCAGCGTCTATTACTATGGTGTTGAATCCGCCGACCTCCTCCTCGATTCTCCGGGGGCTTAGGTGGAAGAGCTGGACACCCGTTGGAGCCCTCTCCCTAAGGGCCTCGAAGACCTCTCCCTCGCATATGGCGAGGACGTCGTAGTCGCTTAGCATGCTCTGGTCTCCACGGGCCCTTGAGCCGAAGAGGATGAGGGTTAGCCTGCCTTGGAAGCTCTTCTTGGCCCACTCCACGAACTCCTCGAACCTTGCCCGCCTCTCCTCCTC
>JAHSRM010000086.1 GCA_021650775.1 Candidatus Benthortus lauensis | reverse complement strand
GGTGACTATGGCGAGGCCCAGCACAACCAGAACATATGGACGGCGTTTAAACATCCCGCCGATTAAGGAAGCCTGGAAGACTTATATGTTTACCTTTCCAGACACCGTGTTGCCGGAGTTTCCCTTAGCATCGCTTCCCTTTTGGAACCTCCATTATGTTGTTGGCTCTCTGGAAGGAAGGCGTGGGTGTTATCTTTTAATAGTTCTGGGTGGAGGGTAGATGTGGTGGCTGTGAGGAGTCAGAGTTATGCTGAATGGATGAAGTGAAGGCATTTGCCTGAGCCACCTCCTATGCGTGCTGAGAAGCGGGACATAGATTGGAAACCATTTTTAACTCTGGGTTTCCATCTCGGGTCTGTGGTTCTAAGGGTGGGTAGGGTAACTCGGGGAGAGTTTCTCGCCTATATCTCCAGGTCTGGGGATGAGCTGGCCTCGGAGACCTCACGTTATCTTGCTTGGAGGAGGGGTATGGGGGTTCTGAGGATTTTCTGGTGCGGGGAGGAGCGGAGCCTGGGATACCTGGGCATCAAGCTGGATGGGAGGCTCGTAGGCGTGTGCAGGGCTCTGGCCATGAGGACGCAGTTCTATGACAGGAGGATGTGGGGTGAGGTGTGGAGGGGCGAGGTTCAGGATATATTCATGGATGATTGGAGTGGGGAGCACGTTGGGAGAATATTGCTTAAGGCCGAGGAGATGTTTGGAAGCCGTGGGATAAGGGTTTACGGGGTCTCGGAGTGGAAGCCCGAGGCATGGAGAACCCTTGAAGAGCTTGGATACAGCGTCTACGCCCGCTCAGTCCTCTTCTCATGGAACACAAGAAGGGAGATACCTGTTGGAAAGGTTGATGGTTTAAGGTTTACATGGGCTACGAGGAGGGATATGAGGCATCTGAGGAGGATTCAGAGGGAGAGCTGGGGCTTCTTCATACCTCCCAACCCCAGGGTCCACAGGGTTCTCCTAGCATGGATTGACGGTGAGGCTGTTGGCTCGGCATACCTTAACCCCCGCACGGGAAACATAGACTACGGTGTCCATGTAAGGGAAAGGTTCCAGAGACGTGGGGTCGGCTCATCCATACTCTCAGAGGCCCTCCGATGGTTCAGGGAGAGGGGGTTCGGGAGGATGACTGTCGTCAGGGTTCTCAGAAGCATATACAGGGTCAATCCAGGCGACGTGAAGGCCCTGAGATTCTACCATGCGTGCGGTGGAAGGGTGTTGAGGGAGTATAGGGGGTTTAGGAAAAAGAGTAGGACTGTTGGGGGAAGGGTTCCAAGCCTCTCCGAGTATCTCTAGGCCCCCAGGATGAAGAAGGCTATCACGATTCCATAGATGGCGAGAGCCTCACCGAAAGCAGCGATGATGATGGCGGTCGTCCTAACCTCAGGCCTCTCAGCCGAGGCAGCCAGACCCGAGGAACCAGCCCTTGAGATTGCCCACCCTGCTGCGAAGGCCGCCCCCATGAAGGCTGCTGCGGCTGAGATGAACTTGAAGACTTCTGCGAAGACCGCTGAGGGGGCTTCCTGCTGTGGTGTGGCGGCGTATGCTGTCGGCGTCGCCAGAAGGACGAGGATAATCAGGGCCGAGAGAATCAAGATTCTTGACATAGGCTTCCCCTTTTCCCGCTTGAGACCCGTATTTAACGTTTCTTCCCACCAAACCACCTAACCTGCCCCTGAAGCAAGAGCCGAGGGAAGCGGTTAGACAGCCACCACCCCCACACCTTATTTTCAGCGACTATGGTTACGTTGTTCTCTACCCCGCTATCCCGACATGATACATGGGCCTTGTTCATGTAGGGGGCTGCGGCCAGAGCCGAGCTATCTGTTATGACGGTTCTCTCACACTCTTTGCAGGGAGCCTCTCCTCTATGTGTTCAACTTATTCGGTCTTCTCGACCGCTTCACGGAGCCTCCGGCGCACTTCCTCCAGTCCCTTGTCGGCTTCATTCCTCAGTTCTTCCAGTAGTTTCCCGTATCTCTCCTCTATTATCTTCTCAACTCTTTGCTTCAAGCTCACGTCTCTCAGCCTCCATCTTCCTTCTCTCGAGGAGGCGTTTCACGTGCTTGAGCTTCACGAACTCCTCCCTCTCCCTCTCCTCCAGCACCATCTCTATGAATTTTGCGGCCTCCTGGTATCTCGGTATGACCACGTAGTCGAGGGCGTTGAGAAGCCTCTGGGTCTTCCTAAGCTCCTCGGCGAGCCTGTAGATTGCGTTCTCCACCTCGGCGGCCTTGCATATCTCTCCTATGACTTTCCCGAATCTTCTTGAGGCTTCGTCGAGCCTGGCGGTGGTCGAGTGGAACCCGTAGCTAAGCCTCCTCGGCCTCTCCCTCACCCTGACCGTCGGTATCTTGATTCCTATGATTGTGGTTAGGGAGGACTCGACCTCCACGCTCTCGGGGATTGTCGAGGCCACGGAGTCTAGGTTGGCCACCCCCATGTCCATGTATGCCCTGAAGAGGCTCTCATACGCCTCGCCCAGAGGCTTCATCAACTCGTTCCTCATCCTCTCGGCCCTCGAGATAAGCTCGTTCAGACGGGTGAGCAGGACATCCCTCTTATCCTCGAGAATCCTCTTCAGGTTCCTGGCTACCTGGAGGGAGCGCCTAATCCTGATAAGCTCCAGCTTGGTCGGGAGAAAACCTCCGCCGAAGCTAACCGACATCCCGCACCTCTAGGACCCCCGAATCGTCAAAATAAATCCTTCCTGAGGAGCTGGGTTCCGTCGGTATTACTATAACTGCGTTATCTCGAATGATTTAAATAATATTAGCTCCAATCAGAGAAACCTTTGGTGAGAATTATGAGTGAGGGGGTATCTAAGGGAAGAGAGCTGGTGTATAACGCCGTTATATATGGGCTGGGAGCCACCCTAGGAGACCTAGCCAAAACAGAGACAGGCGCCAAACTCGTTGAGGAGCTTCATAAAAGCTTCGGCAAGTATCTGGCAGAATACCTTAGGCTCAAGGGAATATCCTATGAGCACTCAGACGATCCAAAGAAGCTTGTAGAGAACATACTTAACATGTTCCTGAAGGATCTAGACTTTGGGAAGCTTGAAACCTTGAAACAGCTTTCTGATGGATGTAATTGGGGTGTTTGGAAGGATCTGCTGGGTCAGGACGCATATGACGAGCTAGCCAAGAAGTATAGCGATCCATTCCTAGCCTGCCCGCTAAATGCTGTCATAAGATATGAGCTGGAGAAGATGGGCTACACCTTAGTCGTTCATGGAAGCGTAGTGGACCATGAGAGGCAAGTGCTGGAGTCTTGGGAAGAGGTAAGAAAAGGGACAAGCTTCCTACCAGCCGAGAGCCACGCACATAAAGAGGAAAGATAACGCGAGAAAAACCCCCATACTTTTTTTGAAAAAATTTCTTAAAGAATCCAAGGTAAAGGAATCTTAGGATGGATCCTCCAAGGATAGTTAGGGTGGATTGGCTTATCGAGAGGGGCATGCTCTCAGAATTCTCTCCAACAACGTTGCTATGTAGGAGGATAGGCATCAAATGGCTTATGCTTTGGGAGGGATTCATCTATGGGCCTACGCCGGGTCTGGCAGAAGTTCTAGATCTCCTATTAACCCGCCTTAAGCCTAAGAGTATGATTGACCTTTATTGCGGGAGTGGCGCATTCTCCAAGCTTGCATTCATGCGGGGGGTTAGGGAGATTGTCTGCGTTGATAGGTTCGCTGAAGCGGCTAGGAGGAATCTTCGAGGACTAGGTGTGGAGGTGGTGGAGGGTGACGCATTAAGCTACTCTCCAGGCAGGGTATATGACTTGGTGGTGGCTGACCCGCCTGAAGAACTCGTGGAGAGGATTATTAAAGACCTCGGCAGGCTCAGGAGGCTTATGGGAAAGATTGCGGTGATTTGGCTCGGCCCGTATCATAGGGCTGGTGGGAGGATTAGGCGTCTGGGTGGGAGGAGGATGGTCCGGGTGGTGGAGGCGTGGGGGGATGCCCTGGCACTGCTCTGGAAGCCGGGATACAGGGAGAGGGTGGAGTCCGTTGCCAGGCTTATGGAGTGAAGGTTAAATTTCCCTGAGACGAGATGGTGCGTTGGGTGAGGCCTGGATGGGTGGAAGGCAGGTGAACCCCTATCTGCCGCAGGTCTCTGGAAGCGTGGAGGAGTCCAAGAAGAAGGAGAAGAAAAAGAAGCGTTAGCCCGACTTCCTGTAATACTTCTTTATATGCTCCTCCTTTATCTTGGTCAGCTCGGTCTCGGGCAGGGTCGAGAGTATGTCCCACGCTATCTCAAGGGTCCTGTCGAGGCTGCGGTTCTCCTCGTAGCCCTGCTTGAGGAACCTCTGCTCGAAGAGGTCCCCGAACTCGAGATACTTCAGGTCTATCTCGCTCAGCCCAGCCTTCCCAACTATCTCTGAGAGAGCCCTGAGCTGGACGGCCCTCGAGTAGCTTGCGTAGAGCTGGTTGCTCACGTCTCCGTGGTCGGGCCTCGTCCTCTTCTCCGCTATTATGCCAGGCCCCATCAGCCTGCTCAGGCTCATCAGGACGTTGATGGGCGGGTATATCCCCTTCCGGTATAGGTCCCTGGAGAGGACTATCTGGCCCTCGGTTATGTATCCTGTCAGGTCGGGTATGGGGTGGGTTATGTCGTCGCTGGGCATGCTCAGGATAGGCATCTGGGTAAGCGACCCCCTCTTCCCCTTAATCCTGCCAGCACGCTCATAAATCGTCGCCAAGTCGGTATACATGTATCCTGGGTAGCCCTTCCTCCCCGGAACCTCCTCCCTGGCCGCACTGACCTCACGCAGGGCCTCGCAGTAGTTGGTCATGTCGGTTAGGATTACGAGGACATGGTAGTCTTTCTCGAAGGCCAGGTATTCTGCGAGGGTTAGGGCTGCCCTGGGTGTGATGAGCCTCTCGATGGCTGGGTCGTCGGCCAGGTTGAGGAAGAGCGTGCTCCTGGTTATTGCTCCAGTCTCCTCCAGGCTTCTCCTGAAGAACCGTGCCTCATCGTTCTGGACTCCTATGGCTGCGAAGATTACGGCGAACTCCTCCTCCTTCCCGGGGACCGTGGCCTGCCTCGCTATCTGGGCAGCAAGCATGTTGTGGGGTAGACCTGCTCCGCTGAAGATTGGGAGCTTCTGGCCCCTCACGAGGCTGTTCATGCCGTCTATGGCCGAGACACCCGTCTGGATGAAGTCGCTCGGATACTCACGCTCATTCGGGTTGATGGGCTCGCCGTTCACGTCCCGATACTCCTCGGCCACAGGCTCGGGCAACCCGTCTATCGGCCTCCCGAGGCCGTCAAGCACCCTTCCTAGGAGGTCTTCCGAGACCCCCAGCTCCATTGTTCGGCCGAGGAACCTCGCCCTCGTCTCGCTTATCGAGAGGCCCTGCGTCCCCTCGAAGACCTGGACAACAGCCTTGCCCTCACCAACCTCGATGACCCTGCCCGTCCGCCTCTCACCCAGCCCGGTCTCAACCTCAACCAACTCATCGTAGGACACGCCGCTAACGTTATCCACGATTATGAGGGGGCCACGTATCTCCCTGACGGTGGAATACTCGACGCCGGAGGACCTGGACATCCCCAAAGAGAGGATGGGGCCCCGATTTAATTATTACCCCGCCGCCTCTCAGGGTTGGGTAAGCTTAATGAGCCATCCCTAGATATGGTTGGCGTGATAACCTTAGATAGGGTGTGGATTGTTTTCCC
>JAHSRM010000032.1 GCA_021650775.1 Candidatus Benthortus lauensis | reverse complement strand
CGGCGAGCCGGGCCAGCCTCTCCATCGGGAGGAACCTGACCCTCAGCCCCATGTGCCTGTCGGAGTAGAATGCGCATTTACCCGAGTTGGTTGCTATGGACCTGTATCCCATCTCTCTTAGGGGTGCGACCACAGGGCATGTGTCGGCCGTTAGCATTACGCCGCTCCTCCTAAGCCTCTCAGCCAACCCAAGCTCCTCGGCCTCCTTGAGGACGCTCCTGGCCATGCTGAGCCAGACCCTCCTCCTAACCCTCCTACCGCCCAGAAGCTCGGCGAACCTCCTCAGCTCCTCAAGGGATAGATGCGGGCAGCCCAGGAAGATTAGGTCCGGGTCAGCGTCCCCGTCAAGCTCCTCGACAGCACCCTCTACATCACCCCTATCCAGGCTAACCCTCTCGGGAGCCCTGAACCTCCTCCTAACAGCCTCGGGGGTAAGGCCGTCGACGTGGTAGAGGGCGACTCCGCCTGAGCTTGCGAGGGCCGCTCCGAGGGCCTTGTGCTCGTCAGGGGTCATGGACCTTATTCCCTTGAAGAGGGGGACGCCGTCCCTCACCATCCTCCCGACGAGGTATCCGAGGGCTGCGAACTCGTGCTCGCCCCTAAGCTCTGGGACACTGACCTCGACCGTTGGCTCACGGTTCTCCTCCAGGTGGAGGCCGTAGAGGGGTGTCCTGCCGGCCAGGGCTGCCGCCAAGGCGCTCGGCCCTCCCTCACGGTTGGTCCTCGCACCTATAACCGAGTTTGCGTAGATTACCGCCGAGCTCTCCCCCCATGCGAGGTGGTCCCCGTAGCCTGGCTTGTTGCCTGCGAGGTATGGTGTGCATGAGAGGGTTAGGGTTACGCCCATCCTCTGAAAGGCCCTGATGACCCTGAGCTGGTTCCTGGCGAAGCTCTCGGAGACCCCCATCTCCCTCCAGTCCTCCAGGTCCATTCCAGCCGGGTTGAGGGTCGTGAGAACCCTTACCCTCCCGTCCCTCGCAAGCTCCTCAAGGAACTCCAGCCCCTCCTCCCCTATGTTCTTGTAGCTCACACCAGAGATCTGGGCGCTCTTTATCTGGACCATCCGCTCGGCTCCGTAGACCTTGCCCAGGGCCACGAGTATCTCCATGGCCTTCTGGGCTGCGTATCCATGCTCGCCCCTCAGCATCTCCTCCTCAAGCCTCGTCAGATACGTCTTCACCCACCTCCCGTCAGCTCCCCGAGCCTTACCTCCCCCTCACCAGGTATCCTGGCCCTTATGAACTTCTCCCTATCAACGCCAAGGGGGATGGTGGCGTCCAGCCCGGCCTTGCAGGTCAGCCTCGAGACCTGGTCTGCCGAGGGGTCTAGGGAGGAGCCCCTCTCACCTGGCTTGAGTATCAGGTCTCTGTCGAGCTGGACACGTGTTGCTATGGCCCACTCAACCATCGTGGGGTCGTTGATGTCTATGTCCTCGTCCACCACGACCACGTGCTTGAGGCTTCTATGGGCCTTGAAGGCCGCCTCTATCGCCCTCCTCCCATCATCCTCCCTCCTCTTCCTAATCTTGATTACTGCGTGGAGCCACCCGCATCCACCTGGGGTGAGCCTCACATCCAGGACCTCGCAGACCTTGGAGGCCTCCCTGAGTATCGAGGCTTCCTTAGGGGTTCCCATGAGCGTCCTGTGCTCGCTTCCGGCTCCGAGGATTACGTGGAAGATGGGGTTCCTCCTCATGGTTATCCTCTCGACCTCCACCACCCTCTCCATCCTCACTATATCGTAGGTCCCGGTGGCGTCTATGAACGGCCCCTCCTCGTGGAAGTCCTCGGTGAACCTGCCCTCGATGACTACCTCCGCCTCGGCTGGGACGGGGAGGCCGTGGGTAATCGTCCTCGCATACCTTACCCCATCTATCCATGAAGCTATACCGAGCTCGCTTACACCAAGCTCTGGGCTCATGGCGGCTGCGACGAGGAATGATGGGGGTGCTCCGACAACTATGGCCACGTCCCTGGCCCCACGCTCTATGAAGAGGTGGAGGTGCCTTGGAACAATCCTTCCCACCATCCTCCTACCATCAATCCTCATGAACCTGTGGTAGCTTGCGTTGAAACCATACTCGGGGTCGTGGGCCACGGCTATTGAGGCGCTCATGTAGGGTCCGCCATCCCGTTCACCGAATATGACGAAGGGTATCTTATCCAGGCCAGGCTCCTCCACCACAACCTCCTGGCAGGGCGGGTCATCCACATACTCTATCTCCCCACGTGCCTCAAGTGCCTCCGCCATCCTCTCGAGCAGCCTGTCCTCCGAGACGCCTAGAACCTTGGCCATCCTCGACCTGTCGCCGACAACGTTTCCCGCAACCCTCCACCCTGGATACTCCTTCACGTTGTGGAAGAGGACGGGCTTGGGGTCGAGGCTCTTCAGTATTGCGGCTACCTCGTATCTCATGGAGACCGGTTTCCTGACATGGATTAGCTTTCCCCGCCTATCCAGCCACTCGAGGAACTCCCTGAAGTTCATCCCTGGGTGGCGGGTCTCCAATCTGTGTTAAAAGGGTTAGGCTAGGACTCTTGTTCTTCCTTCTCGTGGAGGAGGCTGTGGAGCTTCAGCTCATAGACCCTCCCAATATCGCCTCTCGTGATTATCCCGATTAGCCTCCCGCTCCTAGGCGAGTCGAGGACGGGCAGCCTCCCCACTTGGTAGTGTATCATCTTCTCGAATGCGTCGTAGAGGGTCTCGTAAGGATAGGTTACGACGAGGTTCCTGGTCATTATCTCCCCCACCTTCTTTGTAGGCCTCTCCTCGGCCGGGACCCTCAGTATATCGGAGAAGGTCACCATCCCCACGAGCCTTCCCTCCTCATCCACCACCGGTATGCCCTTAATCTCCTTCTCGGCCATTATCTTGGCGGCCTCCATTATCCCCGTCTCAGGCCTCACGACTATCAGGTTCCTGGTCATCGCATCCCCAACCCTAATCCTCTGGAACAGCGGGATGGCGTATTCGGTTATGTGGGCCGGTGAGTCGGCGCGGGTCGGGACCTGGTTGATGTAGATGGTGTTCCTCCCCGTTATCGTGTATGCGATTACTGTTGAGAGCATGGAGGGGACGAGGAGGCTGTATGTCCCGGTCATCTCGCTCACCATCAATATGACCGCTATGGGGGCCTTCCCCACTCCGCCGAAGAAGGACATCATCCCGACTATGACGTAGGGTGCGGGGCCATTAACGGTGTCGAGCCCGAGGGTTCTCAGAAGAATCCATATCGATGCCCCCAGCATGCCGCCTATCACGAGTGAGGGTGCGAAGACTCCTCCGCTTCCACCCGAGCCGACCGTGAGGGATGTTGCGAGAATCTTGAGGAAGACGAGGGCGACTATGGCCGTTATCGAGATTGCCGTGAAGTCTCCCTCCATAACCTTCTGTATCCACCCATAACCCGTCTCCAGCACATATGGGAAGAACATCCCGATGACCCCTGCGGCCAGCCCTCCTATCGCAGGCTTGAAGACGTCAGGTATCCTGAGAGACCTGAAGAGCCTCTGGAACCCGTAGAAGGACTTCACGTAGAGTATGCCGACGAGGCCGCAGATGACTCCTAGGAACCCGTAGTATAGTAGGCTTAGGGGGTCGTGGAAGAAGTATTCCACCCCGCCGAAGATTGGCTGCCAGCCATAGACCGATGCGAAGAGGCTGTATCCAACCACGGATGAGATGAAGGCTGGGACGAGGGCCTGGACCTCGAAGTCCCTCAGGTAGAGTATCTCGGCCGCCAGGATTGCTCCACCGAAGGGTGCCTTGAAGATCGAGCCTATCCCTGCCCCTATCCCTGCTGCGAGGGCGGTCCTCCTATCCCTCACAGGCATCTTGAGGAGCTTCCCAAGTATGGATGAGATTCCGGCCGTGGTTAGGGCTATGGGTCCCTCCCTCCCGGCGCTTCCACCCGAGCCTATGGTTATTGCCGATGCGGCTATCTTCACGGCAGGTATCCTCGCCCTTAGCTCACCCTCCTTGTTATGGAAGGCGTCTATCGCCGCATCGGTCCCATGTCCCTCTGCCTCCGGTGCGAGTAGATAGACCAGCAGCCCGCTCAGAAGTCCTCCGAGGGTTGTTACCAGGGGGATGAGGAGGGGGTTTGAAGGTAGCGAGAACTCTCCGCCCCCCTCTCCTGCCGGTGACGGCGGAATGTATCCGGCTATACCGTGGAGGAATATCTTGAAGGATGCGTCCAGCATGGCCATGAAGACTATCGAGGCGGCTCCAGCAGCAAGCCCTATGGCAACAGAGATTGGGACCCATCTCCTAAGGTATCCCCTCGCAAGAATCACGTGAAACTCCCTGGCAATCACATGGATTATCTCCGAGAACCCCACACCCATCCCCCACGCACAGACAACCCAGACTGTATTTGAGGATGAACGAAAATCTTTTCCGAGCCTGCTCCACCATGGTTACGTGGGTTCCAAGTGTCCCTCATGCGGGGCCGGGCTTAAGGGATACGAGGTCTATTGCCCTAGATGTGGTTTCAGGGTTGGGGGCGGGGACCTCGACCTCTTCGCCAAGGTTTACCGCTTCCTGCTCAACCCTGGGGATGTGGCCGAGAGTGTTCTAAGGTATGAGGGCGTAGCCTCCACGGTCTCCTCGCTATTCATCCTGGCGTTGTTCCCAGCCCTCGGAGCCATGCTAGCCTCCTTGGAGTTCGTCTCACTTCTCTCGGCAACAATCTCCACGGCGTATGGTGATGTCTCCCTGTTCGCTATGCGCCTCGCCTCGGCAGGGTTCCTGATAACATACCTCATGACCGTGGGCGCCGTCTTCCTTGAGGCCTTAATCGTCCACGTTCTCCTCGGATTGGGCGGCGGGACCCCCGAGTTCAGGGAGACCATGGCCGTAGTGGTTTACTCGGAGTCTCCGACCCTCCTGAGCGGGCTCGCCCTCTCGATACCCTTCTCGGGAACCCTCATAACATTCATGGCCAGCCTCCTCTCTACAGCCATACTCGGGCTTGTGGTTAGAAAGGCGCTGGGGAAGAGCAGGGCCACCGCCTCCATAATCATACTAATAGTCATCCTGCTGCACGCAGTCGCTTTGACGCCTCTGGGCGGCCTCCAGCCATGGGCCATGAGTCTCCTCAGGGTTTTCTCGGGCCTCTAAGGGGATTTATAGCGGGGCTGGGGGTTTATGATGGGTGAAGGGGTGTTGGGTGAGGGGAGGAGGTGGTCCCCCGAGGTCTTCACGGCCTGCCTCTTCATAGGCCTCGGGGTTGGCATGCTCTTCGATGAGGCTGGAGCAGGCGTCATCCTGGGGATGGGCGTGGGCTTCATCCTGGCCTCCATCGTTAGGGTTAGGGGCGAGTTCAGTCTAAGGGTTCCCAGGGAGGCTGGAGCCGCATCCCTGACCGTGGTGGGTGTGGGCTTCATAGTTCTAGGCCTCTGGATGCTCGGCCTCGTTACCTGGGCCTCCCTAAGGGTTGTTCTGGGGATGCTGGCGGTCGCCGTTGGGGTCCTGCTCCTCTTCATGGTTCCTGTGGCTTTGAGGAGAAGGGGGGAGGGTGCTGGAGGGCAGGCAGATTAGGGTTGGGGAGCTGAGGATAAGCCTCCTCTGGTTCGACAGCATGGGAGCCAAGTCCAGCTCACTCCTCGTCGAGACACCCGACATAAGGATACTCGTGGACCCAGGGGTCGCAGAGATGCAGCCGAGCTTCCCCCTCCCCAGCCGTGAGAAGGAGAGGCTCAGGGACGAGGCATTCAAGGTAATCTCCTCCGCAGCCGAGAGGGCCCAGGTAGTAGTGATAACCCATTACCACTATGACCACCACACCCTCCCATCCGAGGCGCCTGGAATGTATGGCGGCAAGACCCTCCTAATCAAGGACCCCAACATCTGGATAAACGAGTCCCAGCACGGTAGGGCCAGGCTCTTCCTCGAGGAGCTCTACGAGATGTATGGCATGGGGGAGGTCTACTGTGAGGCTGGAGAGGTTCCCGTGGAGGATCCCTTGGATTGGGTTCCGCATGCCCGGGGCAGGGACTTCGGCGACTACTCTGGGAGGAGGATGGAGCTGCTGGAGAGGGGGAGGAGGTGGCTGGAGAGGCTCAAGAGGAGGTGGGCCAGGTCTCCTTGGGTCAGGGAGCTTGACACAGACTTCCTAAGGGTCAGGTTCGCCGACGGCAGGGCATTCAGGTTCGGCTCCACCTGGATTAGGTTCACCCGCCCCCTCTTCCACGGCGTCGAGTATGATAGGCTGGGGTGGGTTCTCGGCGTGGTGATAGAGCATGGGGGGAGGAGGCTCTTCTATAGCTCGGACTTCCAGGGCCCTGTGATAGAGGACTACGCCGACATGGTGGCGAGGATAGACCCTGACGTGGCCGTTATAGATGGGCCTCCAACCTACCTCTTCGGCTTCACCCTCAACCGCATCAACCTCAACCGAAGCATAGAGAACATGCTCAGGATAATCCATGAGACCCGGGCCGACCCGATAATCTACGACCACCACCTCTTGAGAGATAGGCTCTGGAGGAAGAGGGTGAGGGAGGTCTTGGAGGACCCTGAAGCCCGTGGAAGGGTCATGACCGCCGCCGAGTGGCTTGGAGGGAGACCCGTAATCGACACGGCCCCGGCTTTATAGGGTTATAGCGTGGGCAAGCCTCTCCTCGAAGGGACTTGGAAGACCTGAGGCAGAGGATAGAGGGGTTCGTGGAGTCTCTGGCATCCTCAAGGCACCGCAGGCTAATCTACGTGGCCCCCGAGAGGCTCGAGGAGCTTGGATGGGCTGCCGAGAGGCTGGGTGAGCTGAAGCCCGGCGCCAGGATTCTTCTGGCTTACCGTCAGCCGGGGGACCCCCTGGTCCAGAGGCTTAGGGAGATGTTCGGAGGCTCCTTCGAGTTGAGCGAGCTCCAGTATCAGGAGACGGGCAAGGTTCTGGGGACGACGTGGGACGGCCTTGTCGCCGACGTGACCCTCCAGCTCAAGCCGAACGACCTGGGAGTCCTCGTCGAGCTGGTTAGGGG
>JAHSRM010000091.1 GCA_021650775.1 Candidatus Benthortus lauensis | reverse complement strand
GAGGTTCCAAAAGGGAAGCGATGCTAAGGGAAACTCCGGCAACACGGTGTCTGGAAAGGTAAACATATAAGTCTTCCAGGCTTCCTTAATCGGCGGGATGTTTAAACGCCGTCCATATGTTCTGGTTGTGCTGGGCCTCGCCATAGTCACCGTCTCAACCCTGGGTCTGCTCTATCTTCCCAGAGGGTTCCAAGAGGTCCATAGACTCGACTCCTCATACTGGGTCAAGTGGACATCCAACCCCTTATGGGACGCCATGTTTCCTACACTTCTACTGGGCATGATCTTATTCTCTATAGGGTTGTGCAGAATTAACGCTTACAAGACCTTGATAGCCTCGGCCATAATAGTTTTCATGGCTTTCTCGCCAGCCATATCTCCCCCACCCCATGGGGTCGATGTGGACTCCTGGACAGCACGCCAGATACAGGAGGAGTTTGAGCGGCATATTGATGCGCCGTGGCTGATCGTCGTTAGGATAAATTGGCTGGAAGGCGAATACCCTGATTACAGGGGTGAGATGGAGCTATACACCTTCTTCTACCTGAAATACGGGGAATATAAGCAGTCTAGAGGACTGATCCTGAATCCCCTGACATGGATGCTCATGGTCCCTGCGGCCCTCATATCTTATACATCTATCATCACAACGATAACCTCTATGGGTTATCTGGCCACATCAATCATTATTGGCAAGATTAGGACCCTTCTTCATTTCTCGGAGACCCATGATTATCGATATGACTCCTGACGATAATGCTATTAACCCGAAGATTAATAGCGGATATATCCGACCAGCCATCACATTAAATCCTACGTAAGTGAGGAAAACTCCGAGCAAGACCCTAACCATAGGACGCCTCATGAAAAATAGCGAGGCTGTCATAATTGCCAAGACAACAACTACACCGCTCATAAACCACTCAAATCCATACATCCAAAGCTCACGTCCTAAAGGAGGTTTATAAGGTTTGAAAGAGAAACCATCCCTCCTCAATCATAAGTTTTTTGGTTATAATATTCTGGGAAATTAGGCTTTATGAGGGGATGCTGATTATCTGGCCGATGGCATGAATGTTGAGATGTATATGTGTATGAGTCCTGTTGTGTAGGTTGCCGCCGCCAGGCCCACGTGGGTTGCCCAGATTATCCTCCTCTTGCCAGGCCTCATCCCCACGTGCCTTAGGGTTATGCCCGAGATTCCTGTCAAGATTAGGAACCATGTTAGGAGGCCTCTAACCGCAGTCAGGGTTGGGAGACCCGTCCAGGCTGTTAGCCTGCTTATGGGGTCGAGGTATTGGAAGCTGAAGGGTATCCCTGCGTGGAGTATGAGGAGGGTTCCGCCTGCTGCGGAGAGGGTGCAGTGGAGCCAGAGCCACCTGGCCAGGCTAATCCTACCACCCATCCTCACCACGCTATACTTTGCGAGGAGGTAGAGCTGGGAGAAGACGAGGAGCAAGCCTCCCACGAATGCGTATCTGAACCCGAGTATGCTCCCGCCCCTAAGCGCCTCCCATGAGGCGAGGATGTAGGGTGAGGTAAGGGAGTGCAGGAACTTCTCCAAGTTAATCGAGATTAGTATGGTTGGAGCCATCAGCATCAGGAGCCTCCAGAGGTATCCGGCCCTATCTCGGGTAGCCGACCGGGATGACATACATGGGCTCCTCCTCAACCCCTAGGATCTCCTTAACCTCGCCATCATAGAAGGCTCCAATCACCACGCATCCCAGCCCCAGGGCCTCGCACTGGAGGTAGACGTTCTCGCCCACGTGCCCAACCTCCATATACACGTATCTGTATCCCCTCTCGCCATACCATTTTGTCGTCCTCTCATAGATTGCGGTGATGACGAGGTTTACGGCCGCCTCTCCAACCCAGCTCTGGTCAAGGCACGCGGCCATAAGCTCCAGGCTATAGTCCCCCCTCCTAATCAGCTCAAGCTCATGCCTATGCGGGTTATAGTGGTAGACTCCAGGCTCTAGGCCCTCCACCCCGCCCTCCCTGACCACGAGGTAGACCTCCAGTGGATAGGTTGCGCCTGCCGAGGGAGCGGTCCTGAAGCCCCATGTGGGCTCGGTTATTCCTTGGGCGGACCAGAGTATCTGTGAGACCTGGGCCAGGGTTAGGGGCTTCTCCAGGTATTCCCTCCTGCTTCTCCTCCTCGCCAGGGCCTCCTCGACGCTCATCCTGCCCCTGAGGCTGGGCTTGGGGAGCCTGACCCTTCCCAGAACCCTCACACCAATCCTTCCACGCTCCCTCTCTTTAATCCTGAGTCCCTGGAGTGTCAGCCCGAGGAGGGCGGCCAAGGGTATGAGCAGGTATCCGACCAGCCAGCTCCTCCTACCAACCCTAACCATAACCTCAACAATATTGGGGGCATACCTGGATATAACAGCTAATAATCGGGTGTCTCCCATCAGGTTGGGATGGAGGTAATCGAGGAGGGGGGCGAGGTCCTCTTCATAACCCAGAAGGGGAAGAAGTATCTGGTCAAGGTCAGGGACGGCAGGCAGTTCCATAGCAGCGAGGGATACGTGGAGCTGGGCCAACTAATCGGGAAACGCTACGGCCACCGCCTCAAGACCAACACAGGCTCAACCTGGGTAGCATGCAAGCCGACGCTCCTCGACAAGATAATGCTCGGATACCCACGGGTAACCCAGATAGTCTACCCGAAAGACCTTGGATACATAGTCTTGATGAGCGGTGTGAGGAGTGGGAGCAGGGTGGTGGAAGGAGGAACGGGTGCAGCCGCCCTAACAACCATACTCGCATACTACGTCGCACCCACGGGGAAGGTCTACAGCTACGACATAGAGGAGAGGTATCTCGAGAATGCGGCCAAGCAACTTGAGAGAGCGGGGCTACTCGAATACGTGGAGCTGAAGCACGGAGACCTAACAAAGCAGATAGATGAGAGGGAGGTGGACGCAGTTATCCTCGACATCCCAACACCATGGCTCGCCGCCCACACCGCCTGGGAGGCCCTTAAGGATGGAGGCATCCTGGTCTCCATAAGCCCGACCATAGAGCAGGTCGTCGAGACCGTGGAGGCCCTAAGGGAGCATGGGTTCGCCGACATAGAGACCGTCGAGATACTCCTAAGGAACATGAGGGTGAGGCGTGGAATGACCAGGCCCGTCCACCTAATGCACGCCCACACAGCCTACATAACCACGGCCCGTAAGGCCTATAGGGAGACTCTGGAGGGATGAGCCTGGGGATGGATGTGAGGGGGCTGGCATTCTTCGCAGCGGTCGTGATGGCGGTTCTCTCACCACTCTCCTACGCCCTCCTCGAGAACGCTGCCCCGTGGCCCATCAGGGTGGCCTTGAGCTGGCTCCTACTATTGGCCTCGATACTCGTTATTGTGTTTGCCGTGGGCCGTAGGTAGCCTGTAGGCTCAGATACCCCAAGGGCCGGTCATCCCACGTGGGTCGGGGCAGGCCCTCATCACAGCCTCCAAAACTACTCGAGCAACGCCTCTTTAGCTTTTGCCTCCCTGAGAGCCTCCACAAGCTCCGATATCGACTTAGAGGCCTCCTCCGCATGCTGGAATGGATACTTCTCGGGCTTGAGGAACCTCAGGTGGACGAAGTAGCATCTGGCGTGGTTGGCGGCGGCTATCGCATAGTCCCTGACCCTGTCCTGATGCTCCTGAACCTTCTCCACCTCCTCAATCTCCCTATACCTCCTATACTTCTCCTCGGCCTTGAGGTCCTTAACCCTCCTCTGGATTATGTCCTCAGGCCTATACTCGAGGAAGACTATGGCGTCTGGGTTGATTAGGTCCACCACCCTGCATGGAAGCCCGGGATAGTAGCCCAGGTTGGTCTTGACTACTGCGTGGGTGTCTATCAGGAGGTCCCCCTCCATCCTCGAGATACGTGCCGCAACCCTCTCCTGGATAACCCGGTAATCATGGAGGCCAATCTTCTTCCTCATCTCATCCCGGTTAGCTATCCGGAAATACTTGACGGCCTGCTCGAACATGAGGTCTCCGAAATTGACGAGCTTGAGGCCCTCAACCTTCTCCAAAACCTTGTTTAGGACGGTTGTCTTACCTGCTCCAGGAACAGCGACCACAATAACCCGAACCATGACAAGAGAATGTTGGCAGCTCGATAACTTAAGGATACCCCTTATATCTCCATCTGCCTCTCAACCTTCTGCCTGAGGGCCTTGTATTCCTCGTCCGTCAGCTCCCCGACCCTGTATCTCAGCTCTATCTTCTCAAGCTCCTTCTTCAGCTTCTTGTGAAGCTCCAGCAGACCCTTGAGGCTCTCAAGCATCTCATCTATATCCGAGACAATCATGTCCACGTCCTCTTGGCTTAGCCCTAGGGAGACTCCCTCGTTGGCTATCCTGTCCCTGAAGCTCCTTATCTTGGCCTCGTATTCGGGGAGGTCGGCGAGCTTCACGTCGAAGGCGTTGTGAAGTATGTTGAGGCGGGGCTTGAGCCTGCTTAGCTCCCTGTCTATCTCAAGCTTCCTGGTTATGTATTGGCGGTCGGGGACCTCGCCTACCTCGTGCCTAATCTTCAGCTGCTCAAGCTCGGCCGAGAGCTCGGCTATCCTCTCCTCAAGGCTCTTAATCATCTCAAGCCTCTTCTCATTAACGGCCTGAATCCTCTGCCTATACTCCCTATAAACATCTATGAAGACCTCGGGTGAGGCCTCACGGTTCAGGAACAACTCAATCAACTTATTCCTCCAATTGTATACATTTGCAAGCTGCTCCACTATCTTTCTCTCCTCCGAGGCTTCGCCTGGCGGGACCTTCACCTCCTTCTCCTCTTCCGGCTTCGTGGGCTCCTCCTCACGCTCCTCCACGCTCTTCTCCTCCTGGCTTTCCTCCCCACCCTTCTCCTCAAGGGGCTTTCCACAGAACTTGCAGAAGGTCGCCTTATTGGTCAGCATTCCACAGTGCGGGCAAACAATTTTCTCACTCCACATCTGCCACTTACCGCCCCAGAGGACTCCGACTCTCTAAATAAAACTTTTCCAGCCTGGTGGAGTGATGTGAGCTTGGGATATGCTCCCCAAACCCTCCAAGGTATTATCCACGTTAGGCCCCGTCCAACCTCCATACAAAACCATATTAGATGGGTTTGCCGTGCTATTGAGGGGTGGTTAGCCTGCCTCCGAACGAGCTCTCACTAGCCCCCATTCACAGGTTGATTAAGAAGGCTGGGGCAGCCCGGGCCAGCGAGGACGCAGCCGAGGAGCTTAGGAGAATCCTAGAGGACATAGGCATAGCCATAGCACGTGAGGCCATAAGCCTGGCCCAGTATGCTGGGAGGAGGACCGTGAAGCGTGAGGACATAGAGCGTGCGGCACGCTCACTCCTAAGAAGCTACTACGCATAGCTGGAGAGGCCCCCGGGGGCATCGGGCTGAATAAAAGCCTTAAACCGGCTGGTCAATCAAAGTTTATATTTGCCTCAGGCACCCCACATATCAGGCTATAAAGAGAAGGTGTATCGGAGGTGGCGTATATGGCTCAGATGGGTGGGCAGCCTGTAATTATCCTGAAGGAGGGAACCCAGAGAACCCGTGGCAGGGCTGCCCAGAAGAACAACATCGCAGCAGCCAAGATAATCGCAGAGATGGTGAAGACAACCCTCGGGCCACGGGGTATGGACAAGATTCTGGTGGACAGCATAGGCGACGTAGTGGTAACCAACGACGGTGCAACAATCCTCGACAAGATGGACGTGGAGCACCCGGCCGCCAAGATGATAATCGAGGTTGCCAAGAGCCAGGACGACACGGTCGGCGACGGAACGACCACCGCGGTCATATTGGCTGGGGAGCTTCTCAAGAGGGCTGAGGAGCTTATCGAGCAGAAGATTCATCCAAGCACGGTCATCACGGGATACAGGAGGGCCCTCGAGATAGCCCTCAAGAATATAGGGAAGGTCGCCAAGCCCGTCAAGCTCGAGGATAGGGAGACCCTCAGGAAGATAGTCTTAACCTCCCTGGGGAGCAAGAGCCTAGGCTTCGCCACCGACCACCTTGCAGACCTCGCCATAGACGCTGTCCTCAGGATAGTTGAGAAGAGGGATGACAGGCTGGTGGCCGACAAGGACTACATCCAGATAGTCAAGAAGATTGGGAAGAGCCTGCTTGAGAGCCAGCTCGTCAAGGGAGTGGTGGTGGACAAGGAGGTCGTCCACGCCGCCATGCCCAAGCGTGTCAAGAACGCCAGGATAGCCCTCATCAACGCACCCTTCGAGATAGAGAAGACCGAGTTCAGCGCAGAGATACGTATCAGGGACCCGCTCAAGATTAAGGAGTTCCTGGACGAGGAGGCGGAGATACTCAAGGGCATGGTGGACAAGGTGGCCTCGGTAGGGGCGAACGTGGTCTTCTGCCAGAAGGGAATCGACGACATGGCCCAGTTCTTCCTAGCCAAGGCCGGGATACTCGCCGTAAGGAGGGTCAAGCAGTCCGACATGGAGAAGCTTGCCAGGGCCACGGGAGCCAGGATAGTGACCAATTTCGAGGACCTGACCGAGAAGGACCTGGGCAAGGCAGGGCTGGTGGAGGAGAGGAAGATAGGCGAGGACAAGATGGTCTTCGTCGAGGAGTGCGAGAACCCGAAGGCCGTCTCCGTGCTCCTCAGGGCAGGTCTAGAGAGGCAGCTGGACGAGGCCGAGAGGGCCCTAAACGACGCGATAATGAACCTGATCTCCCTAATCGATAACTTGAGGTTCGTTCCTGGCGGCGGGGCAACCGAGATGGCTCTGGCGTCTATCATAAGGAGGGAGGCCTCCAAGTATCCTGGAAGGGAGCAGCTTGCCATGCTAGCCTTCGCCGACACCCTCGAGATGATTCCGAGAACCCTGGCTGAGAATGCTGGCCTCGAGCCCGTCGAGATACTGACCGAGCTGAGGGCCAAGCATGAGAAGGGTGAGCACAGCTATGGAATCGAGGTCTTCTCAGGAAAGATACAGAACATGTTCGATGCGGGTGTGATTGAGCCGATTAAGGTGAAGGAGAACGCCTTGAAGAGCAGCTTCGAGGCAGCCGCCATGATACTGAGGATAGATGACGTGATTGCGGCTGCGAGGAAGAAGACAGGTGAGGGCAAGAAGGGCGGCGGAGAGGAAGAGGAGGAGACATCCTCCTTCGACTAAACACCCCCACATATTTTCTTGAAGGTCTCCATATTCCTCCTGATAACGACCTTAACCGAGGGAACTGTCTCCATACGCATTATCTCGCCGAGGCTAAGCCACCTATACTCCAAGACCTCACCCGATGGCTCTATGCTGAGGCTTAGGGGCCTGGCCACATACTCTATTATGACGTAGTGGTATCTTATCCTGCCCTCGCTGTCCCTTAGTATGCTGTCGTAGATGTCTATGAGCTTGGGGTCGCTTATCCCTATCCCCACCTCCTCCCTTACCTCACGTTTAACCGCCTCCACCGAGGTCTCCCCCAGCTCTATTGCCCCCCCAGGTATGCTCCACTCACCTGCCCCAGGGTCATGGGCACGCCTAACCATCAGTATCCTCCCATCATCCCTGACTATGAAGGCTCCCACTGCGGCTATGGGTCTCCTAGGATACTCCCTCCCAGACATGCCTCACCCCAGCCTCCTTACCTCCACCCTGAGGCCCCTGGCCTCCAGCTCCTTCGCAAGCCTCTCCCCGAACCTCCTCAAGACCCTTGTCCTAGACTCCAGGACCACCGCCTCCCTGTATCCCCTCCCCTCGACCTGCCTGACAGCCAGGTCCACCAGCTCCTCCATGTTCTCCTCTATCAGGGCCTTCGGGTGGTTGGTCTGGGAGAAGGGGTATGTGTAGCGTAGCTCCAAGGGGACGAGGCCATAGGGTGTCCCATACAAGGCCGCCTCGAAGCCCCCGCCCAAGGCCTCCACCAACCTGCTCCAAGAGACCTTCATGGTGGCGGGTATCAGGACCAGCCTCCCCTCATCCGGCGGCATGGAGAAGAGCTGGGCAAGCCTCCTCCTAGCCCTCCTAACCCTCGGCCGAGCCAGGCTAACCTTGTCGTAGAGGTTTACGCCCCTCCTGGAGGAGAGGGGGACATGGCGCTCCATCAACTCCATAAGCTCGCCGTTCCTCATGATCTCGAGGAATCCCTGGTAGAGGCTTGGATGGCTCCTCGCCCTCTGCTCCAACAGCTCCATAAGCCTCCCATCCCTTATCGCCTGCCTAACCTCACGGACCTCCCTGAAGCAGACATAGAGGTTATGCATGGCTATCAGCCGTGTCCTCACGTCACCCGGCATCTCCCTAAGCTCCCTTACATCCGTCTTGGAGCAGATGGGGCACTCGCATGGCAGGTAGTCCATCCTCTCTATCCTGAGGGTCCCGGAGGAGGTCATGTATCTCCCATCTTTTGCGTAGAGGTAGTAGGCGGCCGAGTCGAAGAGGTCTGCTCCGAGGGCGACTGCGAAGGCGAACATGGAGGGGTGGCCTGCCCCGAAGAGGTGGAGGGGCTTGCCCGGGCCTATGGCCTTCCGGGCGGTGGCCAGCATTGCAAATAGCTTGTCATACCTGTATCCCTCCATGAGGGGTGTGGGGCTTCCGAGGGCGTAGAGGTCGAAGCCCATCTCCTCCTCCCTCCTCACACACATCTCGATTAGGTCGAGGTGGGTTCCACCCTGTATCGGAGCTGCCCAGAGCGCCCTCCTCCCTCCACGCTCCTCCAGGACACGCATGGTCTCCTCAAGGTTCCTGAGGGTCTGCTCAACTGTCTCCAGGGCCTCTCTCCTGCTTAGAAGCCCTGTCGGGACATCTAGGGGCACGGCTATATCGCTCCCCATCTCCTCCTCCAGCACCGCAACCTCCGACGGAGAGGCCTCCACACCCCCATACTCAAGAACCTGGTATCCGCCGCTGTCAGTCATGATGGCTCCATCGAACCCCAGGACTCCGTGGACGCCCTCCCTCAGGGCACGGTCCCTAAGCCTCCTCAAGATTATGTAGGCGTTGGTTATCACTATCTCGGCTCCAAGGCTCTCCCTCATCCACGAGGCCGGAATCTCCTGGCTCACAGGGTTGATTACGGGGAGGTAGGCAGGCGTCTCAACCCACCCTGAGGGCGTCCTAAGCCTCCCAACCCTCCCCAGCAAGTCCTCGGCCTGAACCCTAAACACCATCCCCCAGGAGAGGCCAAGGAAGAGCTAACAAACATTCCCCCAACAACCGGAGATAACCTTTATAGTGCGTGGCACTTGTAGCCCGGAGGGGATGGAGCTGGAGACAGAGGTCGTCTACGAGCCTGGGCTTGAGGGATTCAAGGCGCCTGGAGCGGTGCTGATAGAGGGTTTGCCTGGGGTCGGGCTGGTCGCCAAGACCGCCGTGGCCTACTTGCTCGAGACCCTTGGGGGCAGGCGGGTCTGCAGGTTCTACTCACCCTACTTCCCAACCATAGGATATGTGAGGGAGGGGCGGTTCATCCTCAGCTTCGCAGACCTCTACTACGTGGAGAGGCCTAGGCCCCTCCTAATCCTCTACGGGAACGCCCAGCCCTCATCCTACTATGGGCAGCACGACTTCTGCGAGAAGATACTCGAGGTCTCGGTAGGGATGGGGGCGGAGTTCGTCCTAACCCTCGGGGGCTACGGGAAGGAGAGCGTCTCGGAGGAGAGGACAATCTACCTCTCATCCACCAGGCCCGAGACCATCAAGAAGGCCCTCCAGGTAATCGAGGCAGAGGCATACGATGGCCAGATAATCGGAGCGGCAGGACTCCTCATAACCATGGCGGACGAGCGTGGCCTCGACAACCTCTCCATGCTGGTGGAGGCAGGGGACCAGGCACCCGACTTCCAGTCGGCTCGAAGCGCAGTCAGGGCTGTCTCGAAGTTCCTTGGCCTGGGCGTGGAGACCCCTGACATCTACGGCATATCCAAGGCATATAACTCGGCTGTCCAGAGGCTTGAGCAGTAGAGGGGGCTGATGCTTGGGTAGGGCGGAGGCAAGGCTACGTGGAATCCATCTCGAGAGCTTCTTCGGGACGCCCGAGGTAGGGCTCTTCGCCCTCCCGACAGAGGAGATATGCATAGTCCCGCCCCAGCTCAAGCCGAGGCAGAAGAAGCTGATAGCAGAGGCTCTTGGAGTGGAGGTCGTGGCCACCACCCTCGCAGGCTCCTTCCTAATCTCGCCCATGGCCGCAGGCAACAGCAACGGGCTCGTGGTCTCGGTAATGGCCTTGGAGGAGGAGGTGGATGTGGTGAGGAGGAAGGCCCCCGACCTCAACATACTCATCCTCAGGAGCAAATACACCGCTGTCGGAAACCTGATACTCGCAAACGATAAGGCCGCCTTGGTCAGCCCCCTGCTCAGGAAGAAGGAGGCGGAGGAGATAGGGGACATCCTGGGAGTTGAGGTCGTGAGGGACAGGATAGCGGGCAGACCATACGTCGGCTCACTCGCAGTGATAACAAACCAGGGCGGCCTAATACACACAGACGCCTCGGAGGAAGAGGAGAAAAGACTAAGAGAGCTATTCAAGGTAGACATCTACCCAGGAACCGTGAATGATGGGGTCCCCTTCGTTAGGAGCGGAGTGATAGCGAACACCAAGGGGGCGATAATAGGCTCGCTGACCACGGGGCCCGAGCTGATGAATATCTCGAGGGCGTTGGGCGTCTAGAGGAAGAGCTGGACGTGGAGGACTCCCCCAACCCTCATAACCGCCTTCTCCACAGCCATTCCCCTGCTTATAGCGTAGGAGACGACCTGGTCGCCTAGAAGATTGACTATGGTGGCCTGGTTCAGATACTTGTCGAGCTCGCTCCTCTCCACCAGGACCCCGCCGTAGAAGGACCTGCTAACCTCTACGGTCGCACCCGACTCCAGCTTAATCTTCTTGCCCAGAAGCTCCTCGTCGCATGCGGCCACAACCGTCTCACCCGTAGGCGAGTGATGGACCTTGACCCAGACCTTCCCCAAGACCTTCTCACGCAGGTTAGGGAATGCTCCCCAACCATAATAATCTTTAGCCTAAGCGGATTTAAATCACGGGGAGTATAATCCTGGCTGGTTATGGGGTGGGTGCTTGAGAGGTAGGGAGAGGCTGATGAGGCATGAGGCGCTCATGAACCGTATAGCAGGCGAGATAATCCTCTCCGAGTCTCCTGGGAACGTTATGAGGAAGTGGAGGACGCTCTTCGAGTTGAGCCAGAGCGAGGTGGCCAGGCTGATGGGTGTCTCGCCGCCCGTCCTAAGCGACTACGAGAACAACCGACGCCGCTCACCAGGCACACTCTTCGTCAAGAGGTTCGTCAAGGCCCTGATAGAGGCGGACCTGGCCCGGGGAGGACTCCACGTCAAGCGTTATGAGACACTCCAGAGAGACCTAAGCGAGGCGGTGATAGACATGATGGAGTTCGAGTCACCTAGGACCGCCTCAGAGGTTGCCGACGCACTTGACGCCGTGATTCTTGCGGGTGAGATGTGGGCGGATACACCCCTCTACGGATACACCGTGATAGACAGCATCAAGGCGATTAAGATGCTCGACGCCCTCGACTTCCTCCACCTCTTCGGGAGAAACCCCATGAGAGCAATAATCTTCACCAAGGTCAGCCGTGGAAGAAGCCCCATGGTAGCCGCCAGACTCTACCCAATAAAACCCAAGATGATAGTCATACATGGGCCGAGAAGCCCCGACAAGGTCGATGAACTCGCAGTAGAGCTGGCCGAACTCGAGTCAATATGCTTTGCATTATCAACGCTTCGGAGCGAGAACGAGATAGTTGGGAGGCTTAGAAACCTTACGAGGGAGATTTAGGGGTAATTTTTGGGGGGAACGCTATGAGGCGTGTGAGGGATATAGTTCTGAGACCTGGGATGAGCGTTAGGGAGCTTGTGGAGCAGTTCGAGGAGTCGGGGGGCTTCGCCGCAAGGTATCTCGGGCAGGCTGCGAGGATACTTGGGGAGATGGTTAGGGACCCCGAGTGCGTCAGGTTCCTGTCATTCGTCGGCGCACCCGTCTCCACAGGCCTCAGGGGCGTCTTGGCCGAGCTGGTGAAGAGGGGTTTCTTCCACGTGGTCGTAACCACCTGCGGAACCCTGGACCACGATATAGCCCGCTCACTAGGCGACTACCTTGAGGGAGACTTCCAGATGGATGACGAGGAGCTTAGGGCAAGGGGCTACCACAGGGTTGGAAGCGTCCTCGTCCCACTCGACTCCTATGGCCCGGCGATAGAGAGGTTCGTCCAAGACGTCTTGGAGGATGCTTACTCGAGGGGTGTGAGGGAGGTTGGGAGCTGGGAGGTCTCAAGGATGCTGGGCGAGAGGCTGAGGGACGAGTCCAGCATACTCCACTGGGCTGCCAGGAAAGACGTGGAGGTCTATGTCCCCGGGATAATGGATGGAGCGGTTGGGACCCAGCTCTGGCTCTTCCAGCAGAGGAGGAGGGACTTCAGGCTCAACCTATTCAGGGATGCGGAGAGGCTCTCCGAGAAGGTCTTCAAGGCCGTGAGGACGGGCGCCCTCATGGTCGGCGGCGGAATCTCCAAGCACCACACCCTCTGGTGGAACCAGTTCAAGGACGGCCTCGACTACGCAGTCTACATAACCACGGCGGTCGAGTATGATGGGAGCCTGAGCGGGGCACCCCTCCGTGAGGCTGTCTCGTGGGGTAAGGTTAGGCCTGGGGCGAGGAAGGCGACGATATACTGCGATGCCACCGTGGCCCTCCCTCTTCTAGCCGCATACCTCCTAGAGCTTTAGGACCTCCTCAGGCTCACCCTCGGCCACCACGACCCCATCCTCCATCAAGACCACCCTCCCCGCAACCCTCTGGGCCGAGAACCTGTCATGCGTCGAGAATATTATGGAGGTTCCCTGGGAGGCAAGCCTCCTCAGCAGGTTCTCCAGGAGGGCCCTTCCATGGGAGTCGAGGTTGGCGGTCGGCTCGTCGAGGAGGATGTGCCTCGGCTCCACGACTATGGCTCTCGCCAGGGCGACCCTCTGGAGCTGCCCCGCAGAGAGCTGGGAGGCCCGTCTCCCCGCCAGCCCCCTTATCCCCATGAGCTTGAGCGCCCTCTCAACCCTCTCCTCGACCTCGTCCCTGCCAAGCCCCCTAACCCTAAGAGGGTAGGCCACATTCTCCCAGACCGTGCCCCTAAGCATAACGGGTCTCTCATGGAGGTAGACGCAGGTCCTCCTGACCTCCGTCCTCCCATCCTCGTCGAGGCTCCAAGGGTCCACGCCATCTATCATTACTCTTCCCTGGCTGGGCCTGTAGAGGGCTGAGGCAACCTTCAGGAGGGTTGTCTTACCGGCCCCGTTCGGCCCCACCACCGCCACGGCTCCCTCATCGAACCTCAGGCTCACGCCCCTAAGGGCCGGGACCTCGGCGCCCGGGTAACTGAACCATATGTCTCTCAGCTCTATCAACCCAGGGTCCTCCAGCCAATCTCCCTTGTCAGAGCTCGGATGGTCAGGGTGGTTAGGAAGGAGAGCGAGACGAGGATGGCTCCGAGGGCTAGGGCTAGCTCGAACTCTCCCCTCCCAACCTCCAGGGCTATGGCCGTCGTCATGACCCTCGTGAAGCCCCTGATATTCCCGCCCAGCATGAGCGCCACACCAAGCTCGCCCACAGCCCTGCTGAAGCCGAGTAGGATGGAGGTTACGAGGCCGGGGGACGCCTCATCCACCACCGTGGCGGCCGCCTGCCCCTCCGTCGCCCCAAGCGAGATAAGGGTCTCCCACAGCCTCTCCCTAACGCTCCTAAGGGCCTCGGCGCTGAGGCTCGCTATGAAGGGTGTTATCAGGATTGCCTGGCCTATGGTTATTGCGAGTGGGGTGTAGAGGAGCTGGAGCTGGCCGAGGGGCCCGCTCCTTGAGAGGAGGAAGTATAGTATCAGGCCTACCACGACGGTGGGTATCCCGACAAGCGAGTTTAGGAGGTCCATGACGAGCCTCTTCCCCCTTTCCTCGCCGCCGAGAACCAGCCTTAGGGCCAGGGGTATGCTCCAGGAGGCGGAGAGGAGCGTGGCGGCGCCTGACACCATGAGGGACCTGAGGACTATTCCGGCGACCTCGCCCAGCTCCAGGGCCAGCCCGGCCACACCCCCATTAAAGCCCGCTCAGCCTCTCCCAAGCCTTCCTGAGCCTTCCATCCGGGTCTCCGTGGGCGGGGTTGAAGAGCGGTCTCCCGAACTCCTCCACCCCGTAGCCGCCTATCAGGGACTGGCCCTCCTCCGAGGTGAGGAACTCCATGAAGGCTTGGGCGGGCTCCAGCCTCGCTCCCGGAACCCTTACGAGGTAGACGCTGTAGATGTTCATGAGGAGCTCTCCTCCCTCCACCATCACGCCCATGTTGGGTAGCCTCTCCCTGAATTTTAGGTAGGTCCCTACATCGGATAGGGTGTAGGCCTGCCTCTCACCCGCAATCAGGAGGGTCTGGGCCATCCCCGCCCCGGCCTCGATATACCATGGCCTGCCCGAGGGGTCGAGTCCCGTGAGCCTCCAGAGTATCAGTTCCCTGACATGGGTTCCCGAGTTGTCTCCACGTGAGACGAAGACCGCCTCGCCCCTCTCCCCAGCCACGTAGATTCTCCTAAGGGCCTCGAGGACGTCAACCCCCCTCACGTCCGCAGGGTCCTCCAAAGGCCCGAGCAGCACGAAGTAGTTGTATGCTATTATCTCGCCCTCCGATAAGACCCCCTCGGCAAGATACCTCTTCTCCAGGCTCGGGGCATGGACCAGGACGAGGTCCGCATCCCCCATGGCAGCCCTCCTCAAGGCCTCACCGCTCCCAACGGCTATGAACCTGACCTCAAATCCCGGATACCTGGCCTGGAACTCCTGGGAGAGGAGGTCTAGGAGGCCTGTGGCGTATAGGCTTGTGGTCGTGGCGACCCTGACCACCCTGCTCTCCGAGGCCTGGTAGAGATAGACCCCTGTGAGGGAGAGGGCTGCGAGAAGCCAGATTACTATCATGAAGAGGGGGACAGCCCTCGCAACACTCGGCACGTTTCCAGGCCTCCGGGTAGAGGCTTCCTAATGCTCCCCTGCTCTCAGGAGCTTGACGTGGAGGACGCCGTTCACGTAGCTGCTGCTCAGGAGGACGGCCGGGTAGGGCAGCTTAATCGCCTTCTTGAACCCCCTCCCACCCCTCACGAGGAGCTTCTTACCCAAGACCTGGACCGAGACCTCGCTCTCAGGCCCCGGGACCTGGGCAGTCAGGACTATCATCCCACCCTCCTCTACCAGCTCGAAGGGGAACCTCTCATAGGCCCTGTAGCTCTTGACCGCCTTCCTAAGCTCCCTGAACCAGTAGAAGCCGAGTAGGAGGATTATGGCCGTGAGGGCTAGGCCGAGGAGTCCTCTCTGGAACCTCATGAGGAGGGCGAAGACTATTATGGCTCCGAGTATGCCGAGCATGACCAGGGCGAGCTTCGAGGCCATCCTGAGGCCCTCCACGTCCCTCTTCCCAGCCAATCCCCGTCCTCCATCCTTGACAGGAGAGAGGCTTAGCTAAAAGGTTTCTACCTAATCGAGATGTAATGTAGCTCGACCACACCCTCCCTCACGAAGATTACCCCAACGTTTATCACGTCTCCCTCCCTCCACACCAAGACCCTACCTACGCCGTAGGACTCGGCCCACTCCCTGAGCTGTGCCGTGAGGGTCTCCACGAACTCCTCGGGTGTGGTCAGGGTTAGGTTCCCCTCCCTGAAGACCAGGTGGGCGTTGATTCTCTCAGGGAACTCAGGCTCCATGCCAGCCTCCTCCACAGCCCTCAAGGTAAGGTTCATCAGGTCGAGGCCGGCGACCTCAGGCGCCTCCCCAGCCAGGCTCCTCAGGAACGCCCTAAACGACCCCTCAACATCCCCCCCAAGCCCTATGAAGTAGCTTCCCGTGAACTCGGCCCCAACTGTAGCTATGGTCCCAAGCTGGGTAACAACCCCTCCGCCCGGCGACGTGTAGACCGGTATGACGTAGACCGGGTAGCCTGCGACCTGGTAGAGTATCACCTCGCCTATCCTCGGGTTCTCGAGCAGGGTCTGGAGCTTACGGAACTCGGGGAACCTGTCAAGGGCCTCACGTGCCGCCGACGGCCCCAGTAGCTTAATCGGAGACTCGATTGGAACCCTGTAGAATATCTTCTCGCCCAGGTATGGGTAGTCGTTCCTCACGATTATGAAGCCTGCCAGGTTCCTTCCAGGCGAGCCCCTCAGCTGGAGGGAGAGTATCCCGACGAACTCGGGTTCCTCGAATCCTGGGGGACGTGAGATGATGTAGTAAGTGTTTACCCCGCTCGGTATCTCGTAGAACTCACGTGCCTGTATGAAGGTTGCGGGGTCGTCCACGTGGTATATGTTGAAGGCCTCCACCTGATACTCGAAGACCTCCTCGGGGAACCTTGTCTGGTTCTCCAGCCACTCAGGGAACTCTGGGATGAGAAGGTCCCTGTATGCGTCCCGTATCAGGGTGCTGACGAAGTCCTCGCCCGTTATTATGAGCCTTACGTCCCCGTTGTAGATGTCTATCAGGCCGTAGCCAATGAACCTGACATACTCGTTCCCCCTACTCCATGGAACATTATCGGTTGGAAGCCGGACAATGAGGGGCATGAGCCAGTAGGTGTTCTCGCCGTCGGTTACGGGGAACATGTCCACGAAGTCGTCTCTCCAGAAGTATGTGAAGTATGGGAAGAGGAGGCTCATCCTGTCATACACGTCCCTGTATCTGAGTATCCTGACGCTCTTGTCGGGGTAGGAGAGGAGGAAGGTTGTGTCATAGAGCCAGCTGACAGGCGGGGAGACCACCACGCCGCCCCTACCCGAATACCTCGTCCCCGTAACCTCGTCGCTCCCCTCCTTCCCAAGTATTATGGCCGCCCAAGTAGACTCCAGCAGCCCTCCCTCACCATAGTAGATTCTCCTCTGCTTGAAGAAGGCCGACGAATCCACTATCGTCCCATTGCTTGCGTCTAGTAGGAGGAACCCGTTGGGCACGTGGGTGTAGACCAGGTGTTCGTTATACCAGATGTCTGCGGGAGGTATGCCTTGGGGGAGGACAGGCTTCATGGATGCGCTCCAATACAGTCTCCCGTTGAACCTGAGTATATCCGAGTCCTCGAAGTCCACGTAGGGTATCAGCCCTATCTCGGGCTTCAGCTTCGTGAAGGCCGCCTCCCAGTCCCAGAGCCTAACCACGGAGAGCTCCCTGGCCACCTCACTCCAATTGGCCTCAATCTCCCCTACATCCAGGCTCCCGGTAAAGTTGTAGAGAACAGTCCTAACATCCCTGATATCCGCCAGATAACGGTTCACCTCGATCTCCTGCTTCACATACGGTCCCAGCCACTCAACCTTCCTGGCATCAGCGATACTGTTCTGGATTGTTGCGGCTGCGAAGACTGCGAGGAGGACGAGGACCACCGCCCCGAACTTGATTATGAATGCGTATGCGAACCCCGGCCTTGTCTTGTCGAGGTAGATGAAGAGGAGCATTAGGGCTGTGATTGCAAGGGCCCCTCCTATCAGGACCTTGGTGTTGTAGTCTATGTAGCTTGGGAAGAAGAGGTTGAAGGCTGTCCAGGCAGCCCCTATCGCTATCAGGGCCTCGAAGGTCTCCACGGGAATCCTCACAACCCCCCTCTCAAGATACATGACTATGCTTGAGGTTAGGGCTGCGGCCACCATCGTTATCCCAACCAGTATGATTAGCCGTATCCCCAAGGCCGTGAGTATCGGCGGAAGTATCAGGATTAGGGCTGGGGCCGCAGAGATTACGCTCAGGGCTGGGGAGACGTCGGTCAGGCTGACCTGCGTGAAGGCCAGGGGTATTATGGAGGGGATGTTCTGGAACCCTAGGTCCGCCCCATTAATCAGGGATGATAGGGCCATGCCGAAGAGGCTGTTGGCGAAGAGGAAGCCGCCGATAAGGGTCTTGGTAAGCTGCCATGCCAGGAACCTGGAGAGGGTGAGCCTATAGGATGAGAAGTCTATGTCGGATGAGGAGACATAACCTCCCCCACGGTAGACCACGAAGAGGAACCTAAGGAACCAGAATGTCAGGGAACGCCTCCCACGGAAGTCAAGCCTGAAGAACGCTATGAACGAGATTATGAACCCGCCTATCAGGGAGTAGTAGAGGGGGCGGACATACAGGTCCCCGAACTCCCATAGATTCAGTAGGACCTGGATGGTCTGCGAGACCGCTATAAGCAGGCCTACGACGAGGAGTATTGCGATGAAGATGTAGCTTAGGGGGGCTCTACGCCTCCTCCGCCCACCCTCAACCATCATAAGACACCAACTCCCTCAACCCCTCTTAACTGGGGACGCATCCCTCCACAAATACTCGAAGTATCCCTTGGCGAGCTTGGCGAGCCCCACGTGGTCGGACCAGATGGCCAGGCTGAAGGGGTTCCCCTCATCCCCCAGTATCAGGACGACCTCACGTGAGTCCGCTATCACCCCTCCCCCGAAGAGCTGGTCCCTCAGCCTCACCTCCGCAACACCCTCAAGCCTCCTAACAACCCTGAGGTCGCAGCTGGTCGAGACCATAACCCTAACCCTCCCCCCACGGCCGCTAATAGCCGCCAAGACAGGGTAAACGAAGTCGAGCATCTCGGGGGTCAGCCACGGGGCAGCCGCCTGAAGCTCCTCCTCACAGTTAGAGAGCAAGGACCTAATCTTGGACAAGATGTTCGCCTCCCCCCGGAGAATCCAGATGTCATGCTTCTCCCTCGCACCCGAGCCCTCGAAGATGGGGAGGAGTTCCGAGATAACCACGCTCTCATACTCCTTCAACTCCCTCTCAACCCTAAGCCTATTAGCCTCCAAGGCGGTGATAGGCGACTTGGCGTAGTAGCGGGCAGGCCTCCCACCCTCAACCCTAACCCACCCCTTCCGCTCTAAGCTATCCAAAACCTCGTAAATCTTCGAGTAAGGAACCTCGGCAGCCTCACTAACCTCGCTGGCAGTCATCCCACCCCCACCAACCAAAACAACATAACACTTAATCTCATAATCAGTCAAACCCAACCCATGCAAAGCCCTCCTCAACCTATCACTAACCACCACCATAAAACCCACAACAAAAACACGAAACCAATATACAAGCATTCCCCCACAACAAACCCAAACAACGCCCAAAAACAGAAACAAAATAAATCACGGCGGCAACGTCAAGGGGGATGTAGATGGTGGAGACATGCCCATTCTGCGGCTCAAGGATAACGCCGATAAAGCATAAGGTATTCAAGCGATGCCCAAGATGCGGAGGCACATGGTATGAGGGAGGCGGAGGCTCCAGGCAGAGAAGCGACGGACGACCAAGCATAGGAGGACAAACAAAAAGAAAACACAAAACAATCTACACATAACTTACCTTCAGACACCAAACCCGGAACCAGCCACCACAAACAAGAACCTCATCTAAAAAGTTAAATAGAAGTAAAAACAGCTTAAATATGAATCCCCGGATAGGGGCTTGAACCAGCCCAATAGAAATAGAATGCTTGGTAAGGGCCTAAAAACCTCGGGAAACAGAACGGAATCTCAAAGAGAGAATTGAAAGCGGAAACGCCCCTAAAGTCAAAATACCGATTACCCCGATAGTTGACGGAGAATCTCAAAGAGAGAATTGAAAGTTTTTCTATAGCTTTCTAGCTCTGCTTTGAGGAGCCTGTGAATCTCAAAGAGAGAATTGAAAGTACCTGTATTCAACAGTTATCACGTGTTTTTTATCCGACGAATCTCAAAGAGAGAATTGAAAGACCGAGTATCCTAAATCACTCAATCGCCCAGGAGTTATAGGAAGAATCTCAAAGAGAGAATTGAAAGTGTGTTCGAGCAGGAGGGCTTCATGCTCCCCTTCGGGGCCGTGAATCTCAAAGAGAGAATTGAAAGCTGAAGGCCCTCGCCCTCCTGGTCGTCTTCACGGGTTACTCGAATCTCAAAGAGAGAATTGAAAGCCCCATACTTGTTGCCCACGACCCTGATATACGTGGGGTCGAGAATCTCAAAGAGAGAATTGAAAGCAATAGAGGTTGAGAGAACGGTGGGCAAGGACGGCGCCGAGCGAATCTTAAAGAGAGAATTGAAAGACGGGCTTGCCCATCCCATATCGATGCCCCAGCCGCTACGAATCTCAAAGAGAGAATTGAAAGAGCTCTATCGCCTCCGCCTGCGGTGGGAAGAGCTCCACTATCCCCGAATCTCAAAGAGAGAATTGAAAGGCGAAGAACAGCAGGTAGAGCCCGATGGCTCCGAGGGCGGCCAGCACGAATCTTAAAGAGAGAATTAAGATTGAGATTTATTTTAAGCTGATATGAGTTTCTTTACTGCATCTAATGCCCTTTCTCTATACCTTATGGCACAGGGTTTTCCATCATTTCCTAGCTTTATGTGTTCTATTAATGTGTAGGAAAGACCTGCATGTGCTGTAAGATTTCTAAGATCAACCTCATCGATATTCTTTCTTAAATTCTCTAGAATATTCCTAACGGTCTTTCCATCCTTATCGCAGAGCCTATCCCTATTGTTGTTTCTAAATTCTTCTTGACTTACCTCTCTTCGAAGAACCTCTTCGATATTCTCAAGTCTTCTCAGTATTGCATACGAGTAGGAGGTAATTCCTTCATCTATATGATCTCTCCCCCTAGATCTATTAAGATACCTTACTATGTTCTTGAGAGTTTCGGCTTCCCGTTTTACTTGGAGTGATGATGCAGCCAACCCACTTCTCTTCAGCATTTCTCCCGCCTTCTCCATGTATTCTATCAAGTCAAGGTTATGGCCTATGCATAAATCCCTCAGTATCTGTGAGGCCGCCTTACCTACCACGTGGAAGACATCTGCATTAGGGTAATTGACCATCCTTTCATTATAATCCACTTCAGGCCTATACTCTACGTCGATTTCTTGGTCTAGTGTCTCCGCTATCTCGCATGGCTCTCTAATTATTCTCTGGTTATTGTTTATGAATGCTCTTGGATATGTTATCGCTACTACACCGTTTCTCAGCAAGGATATAAAGGGCTTAACATCATTTTCAAATACGTTTATGATGCTGTCTTGGCCGTCCATATGCCTTGAATAGAATTTCAATCTGGGATATTCTAAATTTCGCAGTGCCGTAAATGCTCTTAGGATGGTTATCGCATCCTTAAGCCTCGACACATCTATTAGGTCTAGTTGGGACCTGTTGTTTCTATTGTTTTTCTGTTTCTTTCCTCCCGGAGGAGGTGTGGAGTTCATCATTATCAACCTATCTTCCCTGTTTCTTGTTATGCATGCAGCTAAGACACCATACAGCGTCGCTATTGTTTGGTAGTTTAGTCCATGAGTTAGATCCAGGAATATCCATGTGTAGTCTTCTATGTGCTCGTAGGTCTTCATGTAAACCTTATTGAATATATGGTCTATGCTTCCATTGAATCTCCATCCATGGAAGGTTCCAATGGACGGGCAAGGGTAGATTTCTATGTTTTCAGACTCTATGGACCTATTTTCACAGGACCCCAGAATTTCTTTTATCCACTCCCTATAGCTTTCCTCAATCCTTTCCCTATAATTGCTAGTGGGTTCAACTACGGAGTCAAGGCCAAAAATTTTTACACGCGTCTTAAATTGATTGTTTAATAGATGTGATGCAAGCGCTATTGTTGATGACCTGCATGTGTATGTTTGCGTGGATAGGTTTCTGAATCTTGGGTGATTTATTTTGAGTCTATATTCTGCCTCCTGCCATGACGGTGGGTATCCCCATGCCGCTATAATCAGGACGCTTTCCTCAGTCATTCTTTAACGACTTTCGTTGCGCTGAAATAAATTTCTTGCCCGGCTGTATAGAGCTTTTATGGCCAGCAGAATTTTCTATACCAGCAGCTTCTGCACTGGTGTCTCCACTTAATTTCCGGTATCTCTTCTTCTTCTAAGATTTCACGGGTTTTCTGGATTATCTTGATGGTGTATGCTCTAAGTTGGTTGGTGTATCTTTTCTCAATCCACTTCTTTGCTGGTTTGTAGTATATGATTATCTTGTATGTGGGTTGCTTGAATGTTTCCTCGGCCATTAGGGCGTATGCGGCTGTTTGATAGATGTGTCCTGGCACGGGCTTTCTTAGGTTGCTGTATTTTATCTCGAGTATGTGCATTTTGTTGCTTGTCCAGTATATTGTGTCCGCTATTCCGTGGATTTTGTGTTTGTTGCTGGTTAACTTGTATGAGAAGAGCATTTTCTCTACCTTGATTCTTCTGCTGTTTAGGAGGGTTGTTCTCTCCCTGCTTCCTTTGGCGTCTTTTAGGTATTGGAGTCTTCCCTCCTCCATTAGCGGTGTCTTGGGCTCTATTACTCCTCTCACGTATTTGTGGTAGAGTATTGTTGGGCAGAAGGCGTAGTCCTTGATGTGGGTTGGCGTTATGTATGTTTCCTCCATGGCTAGAGTATTAGCATGTCTTCCTCCTCTTCCGTGGGTTTCCCTATCATTTCTCTCAGCCTTATATCTGCCTCGCATATCCTGTCTCTTATACACATCT
>JAHSRM010000041.1 GCA_021650775.1 Candidatus Benthortus lauensis | reverse complement strand
GGCGCCCAGCTAATCGACTGGAAGAGGGACCTCAACAAGTATCCCGAGAGGGACATCATAGACAGGGAGGGCTTCGAGAAGCTCATGTCGAGGCTCGGGGTAAACAACGACGACCTGGTCATACTCTACGGAGACTACAACAACTGGTTCGCAGCATTCGCATACTGGGTCTTCCAGATTTATGGCCATGAGAACGCCAAGCTCCTGAACGGTGGGAGGAAGAAGTGGATAGACCTCGGGAAGCCGATGACGAAGGAGGAGCCGCCCAAGCCATCCCCGACAAACTACAAGGTCAGGGAGGTGGACCTAACCATCAGGGCCAACTTCCTGGACGTCCTGAGGAACCTGAGGGCGCCCAACGTGGTCTTGGTTGATGTCAGGAGCCCCGACGAATACACGGGCAAGATAACAGCCCCACCCGAGTATCCCAACGAGCAGGCGCAGAGGGGAGGCCACATACCGGGGGCAGTGAACATACCTTGGGCCAAGGCCGTCAACGATGACGGGACCCTGAAGAGCCCCGAGGAGATAAGGAGGCTCTACGAGGAGAAGGGCGTGACACCCGACAAGGACGTGATAGTGTATTGTAGGATTGGAGAGAGAGCCGCCTTCACATACTTCGTCCTCAAGGAGGTCCTTGGATACCCGAGGGTAAGAGTCTACGACGGCTCATGGAGCGAGTGGGGCAACATGGTCGGCACACCGATAGAGAAGGAGGCCTAGAACCCTCCACCATTTTTATCCCCCTTACAGAACCCTTATTATCACCCTGCCCCAGAGAATCTGGTGGATACGGATGGATAAGAAGCTCAGGAGGATAGACCTGAAGAAGCTCACGGCCGAATGCGGTCTCCCCAAACTCGAGGCATTCAAGGACTTCATAGTAACTGCGGCTGTCCCAGACGAGGAGATAGAGGTTGTTGTGGGTGATGCGGACACCTGGTATGCCCTGAAGAACCTTGGAGACGAGCTGGGATACGAGGTCCTGGACAGTTATAAGAAGTCTGACAAGGAATACATCGTGGTTATCAAGGTTATCTAAGGGCTTCCAACTATGTTTAAGGATACTCTCAACTGTTTGGGAGGGATAATCTTATTAACTCCATAACTCCGTTATAGCCCGGGCATGAGCTTGGAGATTGAGAAGGTTACGGTCCAGGTAGAGGCGGATGAGCCGAGGAAGGTGGTGGAGGGAGTCAGCCTAACCGTTAATCCAGGGGAGATACACGCCCTAATGGGCCCCAACGGAAGCGGTAAGACGAGCCTACTCTACGCAATAGCAGGCCACCCAAACTACCAGATAATCGAGGGAGACGTGAGGCTTGATGGAGAGAGCATAGTCAGCCTATCGCCCGACCAGAGGAGCCTGAAGGGAATCCTCCTAGGATTCCAGAACCCGAGGGAGATACCAGGAGTGAAGCTCTCCACACTGTTGCTGGCTGCGACCAACAAGAGGGCGGGCGTCCAGGACCTCCTGAAGGTCCAGAACCCGAGGATGCTGGTTGAGGCTAGGAGGTATGCCCGTGAGCTTGGACTCGACCCATCGGTGTTGAGGAGGGACGTGAACCTAGGGTTCAGCGGAGGAGAGAGGAAGAGGAGCGAGATACTCCAGGCCTTAATCCTCAAGCCCAGATACGTGCTACTCGACGAGCCTGACAGCGGACTCGACATAGACGGGGTCAAGGCCGTGGCCAAATACATCAACAAGCTGGCTGAGAACGGCTCAGGAGTCCTCCTAGTAACCCACTACGCCAGAATCCTAAACTATGCGAGGCCACATAGGGTGAGCGTGATAGTGAACGGCAGGCTGGTGGAGAGCGGCGGCCCCGAGCTAGCCGAGACCCTTGAGAGGGAGGGTTACGCAAGATATGGAGGTGAGGAGGCATGACGGAGGCAGTTAAGACATCCAAGCTCGAGGAGATCCTAGGCGGATGGCCGGGCGAGGAGCTCTACGGAGTCGAGAAGGAGTATGCGAAGGAGGTGGAGATACGTGGGAAGATCGAGAGAGGCCTGATAGAGGAGATATCGAGGATTAAGGGCGAGCCGGAGTGGATGCTGAGGCTCAGGCTGAGGGCGCTCGAACTCTTCGAGAAATACCCTATGCCGAACTGGCTGGTAGGAGTCGAGCATATAGACTTGGAGGAGCTTAGCCAGTATGTTAAGCCGAAGGCCGAGAGGGTCTCGAGCTGGGAGGAGATTCCGAAGGAGTATAGGGAGGCGTATGAGAGGCTTGGGCTACCCGAGCTTGAGCAGAGGTTCCTGATGGGGCTTACAGCCGTGTATGACAGCGAGACAGTCTTCCACAGATTCAAGAAGGAGCTTGAGAAGAAGGGCGTCATACTCCTACCCATGGAGGAGGCGGTCCAGAAGTATCCAGACCTAGTGAAACAATACTTCGCCAAAGTCTTCCCACCCTCAGACCACAAGTTCGCGGCACTCCACGTAGCCCTCTGGAGCGGCGGAACATTCGTCTACGTCCCGCCCAACATTAGGATTGAGCAGCCAATCGAGGCGTTCTTCTTCATAGGTGCATCTATGGAGGGCCAGTTCGAGCACACGCTCATAGTGGCGGACGAGAACAGCTTCATCCACTTCATCGAGGGATGCTCCGCCCCACTCCTCAAGAAATACAGCTTCCATGACGGAATGGTGGAGATATTCGCCAAGAAGGGCTCCCACGTCAAGTTCACCACCATACAGAACTGGAGCAGGAACATAATCAACTTCAACAACAAGAGGGCGATAGCCGAGGAGAACGCATTCGTCGAGTGGCTAGAGGGAAGCATAGGGAGCCAGATAACCTACACCTATCCCAGCACCGTGCTCAGGGGCAGGGGCTCCAGGACATCCAACATAGTGATAGGGCTGGCGAACGGCCCATACCTCAAGGACACAGGCTCCAAGGTAATCCACGTGGCACCCGAGACCAAGAGCAGGATAGTCTCCAAGAGCATAAGCAACGCAGGCGGAATAAACATCTACCGTGGACTGGTGAAGATTAGCCCAAGCGCGGAGAACGCCTTCGCCCAGGTTGACTGCGACTCCCTGATAATGGACTCGGAGAGCCAGGCCCACACCTTCCCGCACATCCAGGTGGATAACCCCACCGCCACAGTTAGCCATGAGGCCAAGACGGGTAGGCTGAGCGATGACCAGCTCTTCTACATGCAGAGCAGGGGTCTCAAGGAGGGTGAGGCCAAGGCCCTCATAGTCCTCGGAATGCTCCAGGACGTCCTCCCAGACCTACCCCTCGAATACGTGAGCGTCCTAAGCAAGGTAATCCAACTAGAGTTCAGCGAGGTCGGTGCAGTTGGCTGACACGGTCAAGGAGTATCGGGACAAGGCGAGGCAGCTACTCGGCGAGCTACCCTTCCAGAAGATAAGCGACTCCCCGACAGTAAAGCACTACACCGATTGGAGGCTCTTCGAACCATACTTCGACAGGATAGACCTCTGCGACGACACGGGTCTGGAGGTCGAGGCCCTCGAGGGCAGGGTCGAGGTAAAGGATACCTCAAGATTCGGGGAGAATCCACGCCTAGCCGAGCTAATCAGGCCTGAGGAATCCAAGATAACGGCAGCCCACTACACCGCCCTCAAGGATGCATTGGTGGTTAGGGTGTCGGGGAAGTCGAGGCTGATTATCAGGTCAAGGGAGGACATGGGGTCGTCCCAAGTCCATGCAAGGCACCTCATACTCCTACTCGAGCCAGGCTCCAAGTCAGAGATAATGGTGGAGGCCTCGGGGTTCAGGGACGACGCCCTCGAGACCCTCTTCATCGAGCTATACGCAGGAGAGAACTCGGAGTCCAACATGCTCTTCTACTCCGAGCCACCGCTCGACTCACCCAGCTTCTTCCTAATCAAGAAGCTCATGGAAAAAGGCTCCAAGCTAAGATACGGATACCTCTCTGCCGGAGGCTTCATGCACCACCAGAGGGAGGAGGCGATAATGCTGGAGGAGGCGGAGCTAAGGTCCGGCGGAGCATTCGTGGCAGGCAAGGG
>JAHSRM010000101.1 GCA_021650775.1 Candidatus Benthortus lauensis | reverse complement strand
GGAGAAGTTCGAGATAATCGAGGACGGCAAGCTGACGGAGAAGCAGAGATGGGCCCTCAACTTCATAGAGCATAAGATACTCGACGAGTTCATGCAGACGGGTGTCCAGTTCGCCATCAACGTCGCAATATTCAAGCTGCTGAAGATGAACACCGTCTACCCTGTCTATGATGTGCAGAAGCTCTCGGATAAGCAGGGGAACGTCCTGCCCCACGTCTACCTTATGCCCGAGGGCGCCACGGTCAAGGACCTCGCCCAGACTATTCACAGCGAGCTTGCCAAGGGGCTGCTGTATGCCGTGGATGCCAGGACGGGGCTTAGGCTTCCTGCGAGTTATAGGCTGAAGGATAGGGATGTTCTCCACATAGTCTCGGCTACCCAGAGGGGTTAAGGGCTGACGGCTGGCTTGATGTAGTAGGAGTAGGAGCCGTCCTCCCTTTTCTCCGACTCAACCCTTACCCTCATACCCCTCCTGAGGCTTCCCGGCTCCGCATCCCTCACCCAGGCTATCACGTTCACCCCATCGTCGAGCCTCGCAACCCCAACTATGTAGTCAGGATACTTGGAGAAGCTCTCGGGCTTCACGTTGATTACGGTGTAGGAGAGCAGGACCCCCTCCCCAGATGTCTCGAACCACTCGACCTCGCTTGAACCACACTCGGGGCAGTCGGGCTGAGGCGGGAAGAACTTGGCCCCACACTTGGGGCAGCGTGTTGCGAGGAGCTTCCCCTCCTTAAGCCCCTCGAAGAACCTCTTGACACCCGAGACCGGCAGGACGTATCTCAGGGTTATCTCCCTTAGGTCTATCCAGAGGGGGTCGCCGGTCTTCTTATCCTCTACTATCGGCTCCCCACCGCTCATGCACGGATTCCTGGCCCGCCACCCCTTAAAAACCTCACCCAACAGGGCTTAGGATTATTAGGAGCCTGCCCACCCTCATAGACGCCTTGTCGGAGGTCTTCCGGAGAGCGCTCAGGATTCTGGATGAGGAGGGGAGGGAGGGGCTGACGGCTAGGCTGGCCTCAGGCGAGATACCCGAGCTAAGCGATGGAAGATTCAAGATAAACGTCTTCGTAGACTCCGACCCACCGATGCTGGGCATGAGGAGCCCCGACCTAAAGTTCGAGCTAACCCCCTCAAACCTAAGGCACGTCATGAGGCTTGCGAACATACATGGCCTAACAGCCCACAGAGTTGGGAAGGATGTCTATTTCCTGAGGGAGGGGAGGGCCGTGGCGTGGATTAGGGATGGGATGTTCGCGGCCTCGGAGCCCGAGCTATTCGAGGAGATTGGGAGAGAGGTCTACGGGCTGGGGGAGAGGAGGCTGAGATACGACAAGGAGATAAGCTGGCTGGATGTCTTCAGGCTCGCTAGATAATCGATGCCGCCGCCCTCGAGATTATCGAGGTTATCGGGTAGTTTAGGAACCCGAGGATTACCACCAGGGCGAGTAGGGCCGATATTGTTGCGGCCATGGTTGGTGGAGCGTCTCCCACTCCGTCCAGATTCCTTTTTGGCTTGAGGAAGAAGATGGCCCTCATCATCCTGAGGTAGTAGCCTGCGGTTATGGCCGTTGCGACTATCGCTATGGCGGTGTAGAGGGGCATCCCCGACTCCATAGCCCCCGAGAATATCATCCACTCACTTGCGAATCCCCCGAGTGGAGGTGTCCCTGCTATCGAGAGTCCTCCGAGGAGGAAGGCCATGGCGGTTATGGGCATACGGGATGCGAGTCCCCCCAGCTTGCCCAAGTCCCTCTCATTAAGCTCGTGTATTAGGACGCCTGCGCCCATGAAGAGCATGCCCTTTGCGAAGCCGTGGTTGAGGACGTGGAAGAGGCTTCCAGCCACTCCGACGGGTGCGAGGGCCACCAACCCGAAGAGAATGTAGCCCATCTGGCTCACGCTACTGTATGCGAGAAGCCTCTTGACATCGCTCTGAACCATGGCCATGAGGCCGCCCCAAACCATGGTTGCCACGGCCAGCAATGCGACCGCCGAGGAGATTGCGGAGAAGGCCTGTGGGAGGAAGCCCATGACTATCCTGGCCAAGGCGTAGACCCCGGTCTTTATCATGACGCCGCTCAGGAGGACGCTTATCGGGGTGGGTGCCTCTGCGTGTGCGTCTGGAAGCCATGTATGGAAGGGGAAGACAGCCATCTTGACGGCTGCACCCACGAAGAGTAGGGAGGCTATCACTATGGCAGTGGAGGAGGCCCCCATAGCCCTCGTGGCTCCGGCGACCTCCGAGAACTCCAGTGCACCCGTTATCGTGAATATCCAGATTATGCCGAGCAGCATGGCGAGTGCTCCGGCGTGGGTGAAGATGAAGTATTTGAACCCGATTACCCTGGGTTTCCCTGTCCCCCAGTATGCTATGAGGAAGTAGCTTGGGACGAGCATTAGCTCCCAGAATATGTAGAAGAGGAAGAGGTTCTGGACGAGGATTACGCCCATCATCCCTGAGCCGAAGAGCATTAGGAGGGCCATGTATGACTCGTATCCATGCTCACGCTCCATGTATTTCATCGAGTATATCGTTGCGAGGAACCCCATCAGCGAGATTAGGAGGGCGAAGGGGTAGCTCAGCTCGTCGAGGAGGAGGCTTAGATGTAGGCCGAGGCTGCTAATCCATGGGTAGCTCTCCCAAACCCTCCCGCCTCCATACACGACAGGAAAGAGGGATAAGACTATCAGGAACGGTATGAGGGAGGCCACGGCCGAGGCTACCTCTCCAACCCGTCTCCTGGCCCTGGTTAGGAGGTAGATGAAGGGCGTGGCCAGCATCTGGATGAAGATGGAGGCGAGGAGAAGCATCTAGATCATCCCTCCATAAAGTATTGCGAGGAATATGAGGATTATCACGGCCAGCCCGAGCATGAACTCGCTTATGTTAATGTTGCTGCTTCCCGTCTGAATATTCCTAAACACGTTTACAACCGCCTTCACTCCGTCGGCGACCAGGTAGTTGAACCTGTCTATCCCGCCGTCCTCCAAGTATCGCCTCAGATACCTTGAGAGGGCGTCCACTCCATCCACTATCTTGTAGTATGCTGCGTTGATGTAGTATCTATTGACGAGGAGTTTGTGGATTGGTTGGAGGGCCCCTGTCCTGAATGCCTCGGGCGGGATGGTTCTCGTGAAGAAGACCAGGTATGTAGCTACCGCTCCTGCCCCAAGGATTATCGCAGAGGTCCCTATGACCGCTGGGTCCAGCCCCGCCTTAACCTCCATGTGGAGATACTTGGCCAGCCCCTCGGTCAGCTCGAGGCCTACTCCCGAGACTATGGAGCCTATGGCGAGAACTATTAGGGGGATGGTCATGACTGGTGGGGGGTCGTGGGCGTGGTTCACGGCCTCGGAGGATGGTGGAGCCAGGAATATCCTGTAAATCCACCTGAAGATATAGATGAAGGTGAGTATGGAGGCCAGGGTGACTAGGATGTAGATTGGGGTGGCCGCAAGGGAGGCCTTGATTATCAGGTCTTTGCTGAAGAACCCTGAGAACGGTGGGACGCCTGCGAGGGCAAGCGCACCTATCAGTGATGTGTAGAATGTTATGGGCATCCTGTCCTTCAAGCCCCCCATCTTGTCCATGTCGGTTGTCCCAACAGCGTGCATAACGGCTCCAGCTGCGAGGAAGAGCAGGGCCTTGAATATAGAGTGGTTGAGTAGGTGGAAGCTGCTTGCAAACCATCCAAGCTCCGTGGCCAGGCCAAGCGAGGCCAGCATGAGCCCCAGCTGGCTTATAGTAGAGTATGCTACAACCCTCTTGATATCCGTCATGACCAGGCCCATGGTTGCTGCGAAGAGGGAGGTCACGGCGCCTATGTATGCGACTGTCAGATACCATTGGGAGAGCATGGCTGGGGAGAACTCCTCGAAGGGGATTACCGTGAGTATCAGTCTGGCAACCAGGTAGATGCCCGCCTTGACCATCGTGGCCGCATGTATCAGGGCGCTTACGGGCGTGGGTCCCTCCATGGCGTCTGGAAGCCATACGTGGAGGGGAATCTGGGCGGACTTCCCCACCGCTCCCCCGAACAGTAGCAGAAGGCTCATCACCATGAAGCCCTGGTCCAGCCCGCCTCCATGAAGCCCCTCCGCAAGCAGGCGTGATATCTCACTATACCTGAACGTCCCGAGGGATGCGTATAGGAGGACTATTCCTATGAGCATGGAGGCGTCCCCAATCCTCGTGGTGATGAACGCCTTTATCCCTGCGTGGGCGGCCTCAGGCTTCCAGTAATAGAATCCTATGAGGGCGTAGGAGCACATCCCCACTATCTCCCAGAATATGTAGAGTTGGAGGAGGTTGTCGGCCATCACGAGGCCTGTCATGCCTCCTATGAAGAAGGTCATGAAGAAGAAGTATCTGGGAAGCCCCTCCTCATGCTCCATGTATCCAACCGAGTAGAGCATTATCCATGCTCCGATGAAGGTGGCTATGGACGCCATCATGACCGAGAGCGGGTCCACTATCACCCCAGCCTCCACGAATCCCCCTGGAACGGGAATCCATGGAACAGTCTCAGTCCAGGATTTTCCACCCCATACGTCGGGAATCATGGATAGGGCGAAGGCTGAGGCGAGGAAGGAGACCGTCACGGGATAATACATTCCAGCCCGTCTGCCGAACTTGAAGAAGGCTGGGACGAAGAGGCTGCCCACCAGGGGGATAATCCATGAGAGCCAGGGAGCGTAAGGCAGCACCCTACTTCACCAGCCCACCCGAGTATATAATCCCCCGATTTTAGGTTTACCCCAAGGGCTTGACCGCTCCAAGCCTTCTCAGAGCCACATACGCCGCCGCAACGTCCTGGACAGCAAGCCCAACGCTCTTGAAGATTGTTATCTCGTCTTCACGGGTTCTCCCAGGCTTCTCACCCAAGATTACCTCGCCCAGCTCTGCGTGTATCCTCTCAGGCGAGTATCGCCCCTCACGTATCGGTATGATTATGTCTCCCGCCTCCGACAAGGCTGCCTCACGTGAATCCACGACAACCTTCCCGTCGAGAATCGTCTCCGTGTCAAGCTCCCTCGAGTCGGGCCTGTAGGAGCCTATAGCGTTTATGTGCGCTCCCTCCCCAATCCATTCACGCTTAATCACGGGTGTCCTGCTGGTGGTCGCAGTCACGATTATATCCGCTCCCCTCAGTGCCTCCTGCGGGGAACCCGTTACCTCCACATCTATCCCCGTCCTACCTCCAACCTCCCTGGCATACTCCTCGGCCCTCCACCTCCTCCTACAATACACCTTAATCTTCTCCAGAGACCTGACCACGGAGATTGCGTATGCCTGATACCTTGCCTGAAACCCGCATCCAATCATGGCAAGCGTCCCCGCATCCCTCCTTGCGAGATACTTCGTGGCGACTGCGCTCGCAGCCCCCGTCCTAACTGCTGTCAGTGTTCCCGCCTCCATGAGGGCTAGGGGTGTTCCTGTGGAGGAGTCGAGGGCAACTATCACGGCATTCACGGTCGGCAGACCCCTCTCAGGGTTCCCTGGATAAACCGTTACTATCTTGGTTGCGTGAACTCCTAGTTCCTCGACTAGGGCGTTCATGGTCAGTATGTCTCCAACATCTGTGTGGATGTGGGTTCTCTGGGGCATGTGGGCCTTGCCTGAGCTGAGGGCCGCCATAGACCTTTCAACAGAGTCGATTACCTCCCGCATGTCTAGTAGTTCAGCGACCCTCTCATCGCTCAGGACCAGCATACGACGAGTAATGCCCCCGGATTATTGAAAAGGCTTTTTGACCCCCGCCGCAGGCTAATCCCCCGGGTAATGCGGGCTATCGCAGTAATCCTGGCGCTCATACTCCTGATACCCGTCGTAAGCAATACTTTCACCCCTCCTGAGGCCCAAAGGGTTATAGTGAGGCTTAAGCCTGGGGCCGACCCCTCGCAGCTCTCGGGCCTGGGCGAGCTTGGGCCTGTTCTCGGAGACCTCGCCGTTCTGGAGATGAGGCCTTGGGTTAGCCTGGATGATGTAAGGGGGTCTGAGGCCGTTGAGGAGGTCTTTGAGCCTAGGAGGTTTAGGCTTAGCCTTGAGGTGAGCGTTCCCATGGTTCACGCCCCTGAGGTCTGGAAGGGCTTCAAGGACGCTGAGGGAAGGCCCGTGGATGGGAGGGGCGTGGCAATAGCCATAATAGACACGGGGATAGACTACAGGCACCCGGACTTCTGGCTCCCCAACGGCTCCAGCAAGATACTTGCAATCTGGGACCAGACCACCCAGGGCAGGCCGCCCAAGGGATTCAACTACGGATACGAGTGCCTCAGGGAGGATATAGAGGAGGGCGTGTGCCCCGAGACCGACGACTATGGCCATGGAACCCACGTGGCCTCCATAGCTGCGGGAACCGGTGCTGCGGGACCCTACAAGGGCGTGGCTCCCGGTGCGTGGTTGATAATTGTTAAGTCTGGGAGGCCTGTGTGCGGGGGTGAGCAGTGGAGCCTCAGCGAGGACGAGATAATAGATGGGATGCTCTATGCGTTTGGGAAGGCCGAGGAGCTTGGCCTCAGGCTTGTCATAAATCTCAGCCTCGGAGGAGACTTGGGGCCTCACGATGGGAGCACTCCCCTGGAGGAGGCCATTGAGGAGCTGTCCAGGAAGGGTGTGATAGTGGTTGTGGCGGCTGGAAACTCGGCCGAGGACGGGATACATGCCTCGGGAAGGCTTCGAGAGGATGCGGAGGAGACCCTTGAGTGGGTTATCCCCCCCGACACCACCGAGTTCTCCATAAGCCTAAACCTCTACCCAGGAAACAAGGCAAACCTCACATTAACCACACCACACGGGGAAATAGAATTCGGGAGAACTCTTGGAAGAATACATGCCTCGCTTACGGTCAACGAGCTTGAGAAAGGCGTTGAATACCTTGTCGAGGTCTCATCCATCGACGGAGCCCCTCTCCCAACCCAGCCATGGAGCATGAAGATAAAGGCGCTCCAAGTCTCGGGTGACCCGACGTGGCACGCATGGATAGAGAGTGATACCTGCTCTCCGTTTAGCGAGAGGTTCCTTGGCTCAGATGGATACGATGTCTCCCCAGAATACACTGTAAGCATACCTGCCACATCTCCTTACGCCATAGCGGTGGGAGGATATGTCTCCAAAAACAGGTGGGTAAACTATCTGGGGGAGAGGCTTGAGACGGGATACAGGGTCGGAGACCTGCTACCCTTCAGCGGAAGAGGGCCCACGAGAGACGGGAGGATAAAGCCCGACATAACCGCCCCAGGCTCCATAATAGTCGCAGCAAAACCCTTAGGCCCACCCTCCTCAACCCTCGACATAAACGAATACTACACGGTCAAGCATGGGACGAGTATGGCGGCCCCCCATGTGGCGGGAGCGGTGGCGCTAATCCTCCAACTCTTCCCCAACGCATCCTACCAAGATGTCTACCAGGCATTAATCTCCGCAGCAGAGAAGGTGGGGGAGACGCCCTCGAATGAATGGGGGTGGGGGAAACTCAACGCAAAAGCATTCCACATGCTCAGGGTGGTTGCTGAGACGCCGATGGAGGTGGAGGCAGCAATCCAAGGTAAGAAGGTTAGGATTGGAGGCGGAGAGGCTTTTGAGGCCCCCGTCCTCGCAGGCTCCCCCATAAACACAACCTTCCAGGAGATAATTCAGGTAGGCGAGTATTCGAGGCTGAGGCTGGAGGAAAAACGTGAGGAAACCCTTGGAGACGTATCCATGATAACGGTTAGATACGTGCTTGAACACTACCTCGAGGTTGAATCCATGCTGGGCGGGGTTATGGGCGAGGGATGGTATGCGAATGGCTCGCTGGCCAGGTTCTCCGCAAGAGAAATCTACACACCCATAGGCGTCGAGATACTCTTCAAGCCAGCGTTAAAACTGGTTGGATGGAGGGACGAGGAGGGAAGACTCCTGACGAGGCCTGAGATCTTGATGACCAGGCCCCACAGGGTAGAGGCGTTATACGAGGCGGACTACGGCCCCCTAACCCTCGCATGGCTCTTCATAGCAGGCATAACAGCATCAACAATCCTTGTATTAAGGAGGGTTTATAGTAAGCGTGGGAGAGCTATCGGGCAATGAGGGAGGCAAAATACCACGTGGAGGTAAAGACTGCCGAGAAGGCCTTCAAGGTGGATAAGAAGGTCAGGGAGATACTGAAGGGAGCAGTAAGCGGGAAGATGATGTCGAGGATGAAGAAAGAATACGTCGAATGCCCCGTCGCAGGCAGGCAGATACCATTCCTCGAGTGCTTCGCCTGCATCTCATTCATCAGAAGGGTCAGGGGAGTAGTCCACTGCGCCGGTGAGGGGTTCGGGCTCCGGGAGTAATCTTTCAGGTTTATTAAATCACGCTACAGAACATACCGTATGGTTAAGCCGCCTGTCCCCATATCTGTTGATAGGTTTAGTTTTAGCGTGGAGGAGATTGAGGGCCATCTGAGGGGGGCGCCTCCAGACGAGAGGTTCCAGAAGCCCCTTGAGCCCAAGATATATCGGCTGAGCACGGGTGAACCCATAGTCATTAGGCCTGCATCGAGGGAGGAGGCTCCAGCCATCCTGGAGACCCTTAAGAGGCTGATAGACCCCAAGTATGATAAGGACTTCTATCATCTTGTTGCTGCGAGGACTTACTCGGAGATTCTGGCCTGGTATCAGAGTAGGCAGAAGGATGGATACGTGATAGTCGGTGTTAGGGAGGACGGGGAGCTGATGGGGGTTGTGAACCACAGGTTCTGGGACGAGAACGTGGCGGTAAGCCTCCACACGATAGTCTTCAGGAGGGCCGAGAGGCTGGGAGTAGTCCTCTACCTCTCCAAGATAGAGCACGCATTCGACGTGGTGGGAGTGAACGAGTGGTGGGCAACCTTCGAGAGCCCCTTCGGATTCAGGCTCGGGTTCAGATTCCAGCACGTAACCAAGCCCTGGCCCGAGATGCAGCACGAGCTGGGGGGCGCCAGAATATACTACATAACAAGGGAGCAGTGGGAGAAATCCGTGAAGCCCTACGCAGCGGAGAAGGGGTGGATGGGTGAGAGGCCGGTTCCACGGGAACTCCTGGAAAAGACCAAGCCCCTCAAACCCGCCTCCAAGATAGAGATAGAATTGAGGTAAATGATTAAATAATAACGGCTGGCAGAGGGCTTGGGATGAGCAGCCTCAAGAAGCTACCGATACTCAAGACTATAAACAGAGTGTTCGGCGGAAGGATAGGGATTCTCGAGGCGGCGATACTCTTCTCCATATTCTTGCTGGCGTTCTTCCTCCGCATCTTCCCAATACGGTGGGGACTCTACCTAAGCGAGTTCGACCCATGGATGCAGTATAAGGAGATGCTCTTCATAATTGACAGGGGCTGGTCCGGGTTCCTCGAGTTCTTCAACTGGCATGACATAGAGTCATGGTATCCCTTCGGAAGGAACGTGGGTAGAACCGCTTTCCCTGGACTCCCATTCTTCGCAGCATTCCTATACCATGTCCTCCACGGAATAGGCGTCAAGGTAAATGCCCTGGAGCTCGCAGGGTTCCTCCCACCGATACTAGGCGTCTTGACCGTCTTGGGAGCCTACCTGCTTGGGAAGGAGGTTGGGGGGAAGCCCGCCGGGTTCTTCGCAGCCTTCTTCCTAGCAATCAACAACGCCAGCATAGGTAGGACGCATATGGGATGGTTTGATGACGAGAGCCTCAGCATACCCTTACTCGTCTTCGGCCTCTGGGCATACATACAGGCAATCAAGGGGGAGAGAAGCGTTAAGGGGGTCGTTGGATACGCCCTACTCTCAGGCCTACTAATAGGATACTTGTCGGCGACATGGGGTGCAAGCAGGTTCCCCCTCGCATTCATACCCCTCATAACGGTCATACTAGCACTCATAGGTAGATATAGGAGGCAGCTCCTCACAGCATACGTAATCACATTCTCAACCTATGCGTTGATGGCCTTGATGGTTCCGAAGCTTGGGCCAAAATACCTCTTCGAGGCGACTCTTCTCTCAGGGTTCGCAGCCCTCGTAATCCTACTATCCTTCGAGGCTTCGAGGATTATTCCCGGGGGTAAGCACGTGAAGAGACTGCCCTACTATGTCGTTGCAGCAGGGGTGGCGGGATTTGTTGGGATAACGTTGATTGGGTTGGCTAGGCTTCCGGGCCTCAAGTTCTTCAGCGTCCTCGTGCCGACTCTCAGGTCCCAGCTCCCCATAGTCATCTCGGTTGCCGAGAACCAGGTCTCCACGTGGGCCATGCTCTTCCTCGACGCAGGGTTCCAGCTACTCTTCGTCCCCATAGGCCTCTACTATGCCTTGAAGAGGAGGGAGGACAGGGACCTAATACTAGCCATCTTCACTATACTGACGCTATACTTCGCCTCAACCATGGTCAGGCTCTCCATCCTCGCCGCACCCGGGATAGCCGTCATGGCGGGATACGGCATCTCCGAGGTCTTCCAGGGCTTGGGAAGGAACCTTAAGCTCTCTGCAGCCGGTAGGAGGAGGCCTATCAGCCCCGAATACTATGTCCTCACACCCCTCATAATCGTCGGCTTGATGGCGTTCACCCTCATCCCCAGCGCCTACGGAGTCTCCTTCACAATATCCTCCATAGATGCGGGCTACGTTCCCCCCACGATAGTCTCCTCCAGCGTCCCGGCCAAGGACGCCATACCCGCCTGGCTGAAGACCCTTACCTGGATGAGGGAGAACCTCCCCGAGGACGCCGTGGTGGCGAGCTGGTGGGACTACGGATACTGGATAACGATACTCGGCAACAGGACGAGCATAGTGGATAACGCCACCCTCAACTCCACCCAGATAGGCGAGGTAGCATACGCATTCATGACCAGCAACGAGACCGAGGCCTACCTAACCTTCAAGAGGCTTGGAGCAACCCACGTCCTAATCTTCGTGACGCATGGAGGCTCCCCAGGAGGGGTGGGGCTGGGCGGCCCGAGGCTCCTGGGCTTCGGGGATGAGGCCAAGTGGGTCTGGATGCTCAGGATAGCCAACCAAGTTGGATACAACTTCACCGAGTCGGAGTATCTAGACCAGCAGGGCCAGCCGACCGACAAGTTCTGGGAGACCACCCTCGGAAAGATGATACCCTTCAAGCCCCAGCAGGCGGCCCCGGGATTCGTGAACCACATCTATAACCCGACGTCCATGAGGCACTTCAGGCTGGTGTATCAGTCGGACCCACCCTACAGCAGCGTGGCCTACGTCTACATCTACGAGATAGTTGATTAGCCGATGTAGAAGGGTTCCCTGCTCGGCTTCTCCTCCCTCGTGGGTATCAGCTTACCATAACCCCTCTGAAGGTCCTCGAGGAGCATCCTATGCTTCTCTATCTCCTGGTCAAGCTTCTCTAGGCTCACCTCTATCTTCAGGGCCTTGGAGATTACTTGGAGGAGCCTCTTCGCAGCCATGGGGTCCGGGAAATAGGAGACGGTCTCGGATATTAGGAGGCATGCGGCCCCCCTCCTCCTGGAGTATAGGAAGAACATGTAGGAGGCGAGCTTGTCGAGGGGGAGCATCTCGATGCTGGGGGAGAGCCTGGCCCCTGAGTTGAGGAATATTCTGGCGTCCTCGGGGTCGTGGGATGCCACGTAGACGGCTGGCTCGCCTGTTATCCTGGAGCTTGAGAGGAGGCAGTAGTTCACGGCCCCCCTACTGACCAGGAACTCGTGAAGCCTCTTGGCCACCACGTAGCTCCCCTCGCTGCTATCCACGGGAAAATTCCTCGAGATTATGACGAGCTTCACATCCCTATTCTGGTAAAGATACAGCTCAATCTTGGGCGGGGAGGCCAGGCCGTCGTCCACTATGCTTATATGCGGGAAGTGGGCGGACCTAACCTCACCCAGCTTCACGGGCTTCAGGTTCTCTATAAGGTAGTTTAGGGCTATGGCTCCCGCCGCTCCAGGGCTTGGGGAGGCCTCGACCACGTATGCTCCGCTTAGGTCGGCTCTCTCCCCCTCCTCTGTGAGAATAATCCTCACATCCTCCTGCAAGGAAGGCTCGACCACCACTACTTGAAAGCCCCCATATTAAGCTCTTCTCCTGCTACCCCCGCCAGCAGCCCTCCTCCTAGACTCTAGGATTAGCTTCAGGTATCTATGCTGGGTGGAGATGTTGGGCGGGTGGGCGGACCTAACCTCGCCTCCGCAGGCAGGGCATCTCTCCCTGCTTAGGGTGTATCTACCGCATTCCACGCATCTGTGGATTAGGGTCAAGTCTATACACCTATCTCAGAAGCTCTCCCCTGCCGCCCTCCCTCTCTATGGCCTCGATACATCTCTTGGCGACCTGCTCGAGAAGCTCCCTCGCCCTTGCCTGCTCCTCTGCCTCCACCCTCAGGAGATACCTCGGAGGCCCCATGGTGGTTATGGAGACATGCTCTCCCTTGCCCACCGCCTTCAGCCCCTCCTCCACAGCTCTCCTGATAACCTCCACGCCGTTTCCAGCCTTGGACGTGAGCACGAGGGTGGCGTTTATGGCCACCTTCCTGAGCTTTATCTCCTGCTGGACGAGCTGGACAAGCTTCTCGGCTACATCGGGGTCGAGCCTCATCCACTCGGGAAGCCTCCCGCTCTCAACCACATCCACGAAAACATCGTAAAGCTCTAGGCCACGTTCACGGGCTGGGCCTGCGACCATCTCGGTGACCTCGGCCTCGCTTCTCCCGGTCCTCTCCGCAAGTATGTGGAGTATCCTGAGGACCTTCTGCCTCCTCTTCCACGCAATTATCTTCCACGTCCTCTCCTTCTGCTCAACCCTCCTGAGGGAGACATCGGCCTGCTTTGCGTCGGGGTTCACCCTGAGGACCTTGAAGACCTCCCTCTGGCCCTCCCTCAGGTAGTCTCGGATGTTCCTCACCCACTTCAGGGATATCTCGGAGATGTGGACGAAGGCCTCCCATCCAGGGTATTCGACTAAGTCCATGTAGGCTCCATACCTCTCAATTCTCTTGACTACGCCCACGACCAGGTCGCCCTTCTGCGGGGCCTCGGGAAGCTCTAGCTCCGACACCTCTCAGCCACCCTTTTTCAGCCATACCGCTCCAGAACCTTGCCGAGTATCTCTGCCTTCCCTCCCCTCGGGCGGGCCAACGTGGCGCCGCAGACAAGGCACTCAACCACTATCTTGGCATGGTCGAAGACCACCTGCTTGTTCCCACACTCATTACACTCGACCAGCAGGAAACTCGACCTAGGTTTCGGAATCAGCTTACTCCAATCGGTGACCGGCATCCCAACCTACCCTAGAACCAGGCTGAGAACCCAGTTAATATAGGTCTCCTCAAAAAGATAAAAGAGAGGGGCTTCAGGCCTTCCTGGGCGCAGCTATTCTTGAGAGTTTTATGGACTGCTTGGGGAGCTGGGTTGTTAGTATCGTTAGTGGCGTCGATGCACCTAGGAGGAGTGATGCCATGACTATCGTCACGGTTGAGGCGGCCATTAGCATGGGGGAGGCCAGAAGCTCCGCTAGGGCGAAGAAGGCTACTCCTGCTAGGAGTGCGGCGAGTAGATGGCTCGTCCTCAGGTTAATCCATCTCCCGGTCCTCCTCCTGGCCACGTAGGCTGTCAGGGTCGCTATGGGCGCTACGTATGCTACTCCTATCATCACGCTTGACATTATCCCAGCAGTTAGGACAGCTATCTCGGGGCTGCTGCCCAGAGGCTCGGAGACCCTCCTCGATAGGTCTAGTGAGAAGAGCAGCGGGTAGAGCGAGACCTTGACGACGCTTCTAAGCAGGGGGTTTGCACGCTCGGCATCGGCCACGTAGGGGCTCCAAGAATAGTAGAATCCATGGAATACGTCCATGAAGGTTTTTCCAGCGAAGGTCTCCATCACGAAGCCGTCCCTAAACCCACGTAAATCCTGGACCAAGGGCTCGACCTCGGATGCGAAGACCGCAGTGGCTATCAGGCACCTGTTAGGCTCCTCCACAACAACGTTTATCGACCTGCTCTTCACGACCCCGCCTCCCTGGGCTTGGACGACCAGAGTATAGCTTCCCGGCGAGCCTGCCTTCACCTGAAGCGTTGAGACACCCGTCGGCTTGACCGATGGAGGCGCAAAGGAGACCGAGAAGTCCGAGGGCAGGCCTGCAGCAATCAGCTGGATGCTTTCAGGCTCCCCTGACAGCAGATTCAGGGTTACGGCCGCCGTCCCACTCTGACCAGGGCTTAGAGTCAGCGTCGTTGGGCTAACCAGGAGCTCGAAGTCGAACTCGCCCATCGGCTCTGCGGGAGCCTCGGTGACAGTGGTCGTGACGGTTACCTTGCTCGTCGTGGTAGTGGTCGCCACGCTTGTAACAGTTGTTCCCGCAACAGTTGTTGTCGCAGTGGTTGTGGCCGTGGAGGTTACTGTTCCGGCTGCGGTCGTAACAGTCTGGGTTGTTGTCTGGGTCACCGTGCCCCCCGCCGTGGTCGTAGTGGTAGTTACCGTGGTCGTCTCGGTTTCAGTTTCGGTCTCTGTGGAGGTAACGGTAGTTGTAGTCGTCTCGGATTCAACTATCGCAAACATCCACACGCCATCGAAGGATGCCTCACGGTTGAGAAACGTGTAGACGCCTGCGAACCCGGTTGGCAGCCTGTTATCAGTGATATTGATTAGAGTCTCCCCCTTAACGGTAACCCATATGTTGTCTCCTTTAGCCCCAACCATCATGCTAAACCAGTCTCCCGGGTTAACCCCCGCTGGAAGATTGGCCTCGCCTAGCTTGTTCTCCGCTCCTCCAGGTCCCTGCGTCTCATCGACATACCAGAGAACTACTTTATTGGAGCTTTTGTAGACCGTGGCGAGGTAGTATCTCTGGAGAGCGTTATCAACCCTAACTATGATTCCGCCCTCCCCGGCGTTAATCTTTAGGCTTGCTCCCACCATGTAGTCGGATGGCCCAAAGTAGGAGCCGAGGATGTTGTATGATATGATTGATTTGACGAAGGTTGCCCCATTTGATTTGAGCTTATAGTATTTGCTTCCTCCATCAGACACTATCCTGAACTCTGCGTCTCCGTGAGCCGGGTTTCCCGCATCATCGGTCGGATACTGGAACCATATCCCCGGGCCATCGTCGCCGCTGTATATTCCCGCCTCATAGTTGTCGAAGTTGTCGATGAAGGAGAAGAAGAATTCCTGGGCGAATAGCGTGGTCGAGAAGGATGCTATAAGAATGAAGATTAGCAGAACGGCAACAGCCTTCCTAGAGTTTCCACTTATTCCCAATAATTTTTACACCACCGTTGCCCGCTTCGTAAATCAAGGCACCTAAAATAGTTTGTCATCTGACCCTTATTCGACGTTTTTCGATAGAAATGTTAATAATATTCCTAGGCGCCGATTTACTGAGCTCCAGAGGCGGTGGGGATGGCCGGGTTCTCCTTGACCGGCTGGAGGTTCTTCTTCGGCTTCTGGAGCTATGGCTATTTTGCCCTGGCCTAGGGCCGGGGCGCTCCTTTGATAGTGTTTCTATGTGTTGGGGGTGTCCTATGTGGTTAGGAGTGTAGTTGTTAAGTTGGGTGGCTCGGTTCTGAGGGATGTCGAGGCTATTGGGGAGGCTGCCGGATGGGTTAAGAGGATGGCTGAGAAGGGCGTGGGGGTCGTCGTAGTCGTCTCAGCAATGAAGGGTGTAACCGACGAGCTCCAGAAGACCGCCAGGAACCTGAGCAGCAACCCGGACCCCGAGCTGATGGCGGAGATACTCTCCATGGGTGAGAGGACGAGTGCGAGGCTCTTCGCCCTTGCCCTGAGGGAGCATGGGGTGAACGCCATGTTCATCGAGCCTGCGAGTAGGCTGTGGCCAATCATCGCCGAGGGAGACCCGCTGAACGCCGAGCCAATCTATGAGGAGACGAGGAGGAGGGCCGTGGAGTCGATTATCCCCCTACTCGACGCAAACGTGACACCCGTTATCTGCGGGTTCCTAGGTGTTACGAGGGATGGGAAGGTGGTTACCCTTGGGAGAGGTGGAAGCGACACGACCGCCGTGCTCCTGGGAAGCTGCCTCGGCTCGGAGGAGATAGTCTTGGTGAAGGATGTCCCGGGGGTTATGTCAGGCGACCCCGACCAAGTGGGTGATGCGGAGGTCATAGATGTGCTGGACTTCAGGGAGGCCCAGGCGTTAATCAAGGGTGGAGCCAAGATAATCCACACGAAGGCCTTGAAGTATCTGGGGAAGGGGCTGAAGCTCCGTATAGCGAGCCTTAAGGAGCTTGTCACGGGAGGTGGGACGGTTATCGAGGGATATGAGAGGGAGCTTGAGGTCTCCGTGGACAGCACGAGGGTCGGGATGATAACCGTGGTGGGAGACGGGGCCAAGATGACCGAGATACTCAACGTGATTACCGAGCGTCTCTCGGAGCATGGAGTAAGGATACTCGCAAGCGCAAGCGAGGAGAACTCGGTGATACTCTACGTGGAGGAGGCCGAGGGACTCGCAAGGAAGCTCCACGCAACCCTGATAGGGAACGGCGCCGGGAAGGCCATAAGCATCTACGGGGGACTCTCCATGATAACGGTCTCGGGGAGGATGCTTGAGACGAGCCCGGGGGTCATCTACAGGATTGTCCGACCTCTGGCCGAGGCGGGAATAAACGTCTACGGCCTCCTGACCATCAGCTCCTCCATCAAGGTCTTCGTCTCCAAGGCCGAGACCGAGAGGGCGAGTAAGCTAATTAAGGGTGCTCTTGAGGAGGTGAGGGCATGAAGAGGAGGCTCAAGGTTGCTATACTGGGGGCGACGGGGATGGCGGGCGTAGAGTATCCCGACCTGATGGAGAACCATCCATGGTTCAAGGTCTCGGCTGTATGCGGGAGGAGGAGCGTGGGCAAAACCTATGGAGAGGCGGTTAGGCAGCTCAAGAAGGTTCCCGAGAGCGTGGCGGAGCTGGAGGTGGTCGAGGCCGACCCGAAGAAAGTGGATGCAGACCTGGTCTTCTCAGCCCTGCCCTCCGAGTCGGCGAGAGAGATAGAGGCGGCGTTCGCAGACTCCGGGTTCCCCGTGATTAGCGAGGCCTCGGCATACAGGATGGAGCAGGATGTCCCGCTCATGGTCCCCGAGATAAACGCAGACCACCTAAGCCTGGTCGAGAAGCAGAAGAGTAAGCGAGGCGGAGGATTCATAGTAACCACGCCGAACTGCACGACCGTGGGCTTGGTCATGCCCCTCAAGCCGATAATGGACGCCTATGGGCTGGAGAAGGTGGTTGTGGCCACGTATCAGGCTGTTACGGGAGCGGGTTGGCCGGGCGTCCCCTCATACTCCATAATCGGTAACGTGATACCATATATCAAGAATGAGGAGCCGAAGGTCGAGGCCGAGACCAGGAAGATTCTGGGAAGCCTGGGAGGTGATGGAGTGAACCCCGCAAACATACAGGTAGAGGCATCATGCGCAAGGGTCCCGACCATCGACGGCCACCTAGAAGCAATATACCTGGAGACGAGCAGGCCCGTGGACCCGGAGGAGGCTGCAGGCGTCTTGGAGGAGTTCCGGGGTCCGCCCCAGGAGCTGAAGCTTCCCACCGCTCCCGAGAAGCCGATAATCGTGGCCCGTGAGGAGGATAGGCCTCAGCCCAGGTTCGATGTCATGGCTGGGAGTGTTCCTGGCATGAGCGCTGTTGTTGGGAGGATTAGAGGTGGAGGAAGCCCGTATGTCCTGAAGATGTTCTCCCTCAGCCACAACAGGATTAGGGGTGCGGCCGGCATAGCGGTCCTAACTGCCGAGCTACTCTACGCACAGGGATACCTGGAGGTGTGAAGGACGTGGTCTGGGGTAAGCAGGTCAGGTTAAGCAGGATAACATGCGGGGGAAAGATGCTCTGCGTCCCGATGGACCACGGCGTCTCCATGGGGCCGATAAAGGGTGTGGACAGGATTTACGATGTTCTCAGGAAGGTTGAGAGGGGCGGGGCCACGGCCGTAATCCTCCATAAAGGCATAATCAAGAACCTGGTCCAACCCCTCTCCACAGGCATGATAATGCATGTCTCTGGTAGCACCGACCTCTCCACAACGCCGACATGGAAGGTCCAGGTAGGAACCGTGGAGGAGGCGATAAGGCTGGGAGCCGACGCAGTCTCGGTCCACGTGAACATCGGGAACAGGGAGGAGCAGGACATGCTGGTCAAGCTCGGGATGGTTGCGGATGAATGCGACGCATGGGGAATCCCCTTCATAGCCATGATGTATCCACGTGGAGAGAACATCAAGGACAAGAACGACCCAGACGTGATAGCCCACGTGGCCAGGGTTGGAGCCGAGCTAGGAGCAGACATAGTAAAGGTCCCCATGCCCTCCGCCAACCCAGACGACATAAGGAGGATAACGAGGAGCTGCCCCTCACCCATAGTAGCCGCAGGAGGACCCAAGCTCGACGACGACAGGAAGGTCCTGGAGCTGGCCAAGGCAGTCATGGACGCAGGCGGGATGGGCGTAACCTTCGGGAGGAACATCTTCCAGCACAGGGACCCAGAGGCGATTACGAAGGCCCTCTACGCAGTGATAATCGAGGAAAAGAGCGTGGACGAGGCCATGAGGATTCTCGGTGGAGGGAAGTGAGGAAGGAGGTAATCATCTCGCCTAGGAAGGCCGACGAGAGCCTGCTAAGGCACGCACTATCCCTCGGGCTCAAAACCCTCTACACAGACCCCTCCAAGATACCCGAGAAACTCAGGAAACACTTCAAGATATACTCGGAGAAGGGCGGCGACGTAAAGGTCGTGGAGAGGCTCGAGGACCTCGGGAGAGGAGACGCATACAAGGTCGAGGTGAAGACGCCTGGAGACGTGGATAAAGTCTTGGCGGCAGCCAGGAGCGGCGCATCCGCCGTGATAGTCGAGACAGGGGACTGGAAGATAATCCCCCTGGAGAACCTGGTGGCCGACCTGAGACCCCTTGGGGCAAGGCTCCTCGCATGGGCCTCGACGATAAGCGAGGTCGAGACCTTGCTCGGCGTCCTCGAGCTGGGTGTGGACGGGGTAATCGTGGAGGTCTCCGATGCATCTGAACTCGACTCGCTTGTCTCTGTTGTGGGCGCACCTTTGAGGCTTGAGCTACGTGAGGCCGAGGTCGTGGAGGTCAGGGACGTGGGCATGGGTGAGAGGGCTTGCATAGACACGGTGGCCATGCTCTCCGAGGGCGAGGGAATGCTCGTTGGAAACACGGCCCAGCTCTTCGCCCTCATACACAACGAGAGCATAGGCTCCGCATTCACCTCCCCGAGACCCTTCAGGGTGAACGCAGGCGCAATCCACTGCTACACCCTCATGCCCGACGGCTCCACCCGATACCTCTCGGAACTCTCCTCAGGCGACAGGGTCCTGATAGCGTCGAGGGACGGTGGGACAAGGGTCGTGGCGATAGGGAGGGTCAAGATAGAGAGGCGGCCCCTAAGACTCGTCAAGCTGAGGGCGGGTGAAGCCGAAGGCTCCATAACGGCCCAGAATGCCGAGACGATAAGGTTCGTTGGACCCGACGGCTCCCTCAAGCCCATAACCGAGATAAGGCAGGGCGACAGGATACTCGTCCACGTCTCGGAGGCCAAGGCAAGACACTTCGGCAGAGCGGTGGATGAGTTCATCATAGAGAGATGAGGGCGAGGGTCTGCGTAAGCATAGTGGCTAAAGACGTAGGGGAGATGGAGTCCAAGGCCCTGACCGCACTAGACCTGGGAGCAGACCTAGTCGAGCTAAGGCTAGACCACCTCCGAGAACTCGACCTAGAGAGGGTTGGGGACTTGGTCTCGAGGCTCCGTGAGAGGCTTGTGGTGACGCTTAGGCCCGCATGGGAGGGCGGGGGATTCAGGGGAGGCGAGGAGGAGAGGGCGGAGATACTCTCAAGGCTGGCCGCACTCTCGCCAGCGTACATGGACCTGGAGCTTAACTCGGAGATAGTTGGCAGGGTCTCGGAGAAGATAAGCGGGGACACCAAGACCATAATCTCCTGGCATGACTTCAACTCCACCCCACCGTTAAACCAGCTCCAAGAACTCGCCGAGAGAGCCCTCTCAAAGGGCGACGTGGCCAAGATAATCCCCACAGCCCGTGGATTCTCCGACAACCTCACGGCCCTGGAACTATACAGGAGGGTGGATAAGGGGAGGCTGATATGCTTCGCAATGGGCGGGGCGGGAGTCCCCTCAAGAATCCTCTCGGCATTGATAGGCGCACCGATAGCCTACTCATGTCTCCCGGGAGAGGAGGCCGCTCCAGGCCAGATAAACATAACAGAGTTCAGGAGGCTCCTCGAGTTGGTGGCTGGGCCTTGATAGACTCCTCAACCCGGCTCTGCTGCCTGATAGGGAACCCCGTCCGCCACACCGTCTCACCCCAGATGCACAACGCAGCATTCAGGGCCCTCAACCTGAACTACGTCTACCTGGCATTCGAGGTCGAGGCCCAGAGGCTGGGGGAGGCCGTCATGGGTCTAAGGGCCCTTGGGGCCAGGGGGTTCAACATCACGATTCCGTATAAGGTCGAGGTGATGAGGTTCCTGGATAGGCTTGACCCGACGGCCGAGAAGACGGGTGCGGTGAACACGGTCGTCATAGACGGCGAGATGGTTGGATACAACACCGACGCCACGGGGGTTGAGGTGGCACTGAGGGATGCGGGGTGCCGTGGAGCGGGCAGGGCCATGATTATAGGCGCTGGAGGGGTTGCACGTGCCACCGCCTATGCCCTGAGGAGGCTGGGATACAGGGAGATAGTGGTAGCGAACAGGACGAGGGAGAGGGCCCTCAAGCTAGCGGAGATAATCAGGGAGCTGGGCGGAGAACCCGAGGTGGTCCCGCTTGAGAAGGCCGGCGAGTATTCAAGGAGATGCGAGGTAATAGTGAACTGCACGCCTCTCGGCATGGTCCCCGACACCGAGTCGACGCCCTTGAGGAGGAGCGAGATTCCCGGGGACGCCGTTGTCCTCGACCTGGTGTATAATCCTCTCAGGACTAGGCTGCTGAGGGAGGCCGAGGAGGCTGGGGCCAGGACCGTTGACGGGCTGGTGGTCTTGGTTGAGCAGGGGGCCGTGGCTTTCAGGCTCTGGACAGGCGTGGAGCCGCCTCGAGACCTTATGAGGAGGGAGGCCGAGAGAGGCCTGGGTGTAGGGGATTGAGGGCTGGGGCCAGGGTCCACGGAGCCGTAAGCATAGTGAATGCGATAGCGACCGGTAGGGGTGCGGCCATGGGCGTGGACCTCTGGACCGAGGCCGAGGTCTCCCTGAGGGAGGACGGCGAGATAAGGGTCGTCATAGAGGGTGAGCCGGGAGAGGACACGGGTCTGGCGAGGAGGGTTGTGGAGAAGGTCCTGGAGAAGGCGGGCCTAAAGGGGTGGGGAGCCGAGGTAAGGACGAGGTCCAACATACCCATCGGCAGGGGCCTGAAGAGCTCGAGCGCAGCCTCCAACGCAGTGGCCCTCGCCACGGTCAAGGCCGCAGGCCTCGGGATGCCGTCGGAGGAGGTGGTGGAATTGGCTGTGGAGGCGAGCATAGAGGCGGGTGTCTCGATAACCGGGGCCTTCGACGACGCATACACCTGCTTCTTCGGCGGGATAAACCTGACCGACAACCACTCCAAGAGGCTCCTCAAGCGTTGGAGGGCTCCGGAGGACATCCGTGTCCTGATACTCGTCCCAGAGGAGAAGGTCTATACGGGGAGCGTTGACGTAGGCTCGCTTAGAAGCCTCTCGAGGGGCTTCGAGAAGGCTGTCCGATACGTGGAGGAGGGGAGGTTCTGGGAGGCCATGACCCTTAACGGGTTCCTCGTGGCCTCGGCCCTAAGCCAGGACCTAAGCCCAATCCTATGCTCTCTTAGGGCGGGTGCGGAGGCCGCAGGCGTCTCGGGGACAGGTCCCTCGGTCTCTGCGGTCGTGGGCGAGGATGCGGTCGAGAGGGTTAGGGAGGCCTTGGAGGGGTTCGGCAGGGTCTTGGAGGTAGGCGTGAATAACAGGGAGGCGGAGGCATGGTGATACGGGTCCAGCCATCGGTGCTAGAGGGCAGGGTGGAGGCTCCTCCAAGCAAGTCCTACACCCACAGGGCCATAGCGGTCTCCATGATGACCCGGGGGAGAAGCAGGATACTCCACCCACTAATCTCCGACGACACCCTCGCATCCATCCGGGCCGCCGAGCTCCTGGGAGCAGACATAACGAGGCATCCTGAATCACTTGAGGTCTCGGGCGGAGCGTTCAGGGTCCCCGAGGACGTAATAGATGTGGGGAACTCCGGGACAACCCTAAGGTTCTTCACGGCTATAGCAGGCCACACACCCAGGGGCTACACGGTCCTGACAGGCGACGAGAGTATTAGGAGGAGGCCGATGGCACCTCTGCTCAAGGCCTTGGGGATGCTTGGGGTCGAGTGCTGGTCCACCCGCATGAATGGGCTGGCGCCGATAGTTGTTAGGGGCGGCGGCGTCAGGGGAGGTAGGGCCACCATAGAGGGAGGGGTCTCCTCTCAGTTCATCTCAGCACTCCTCATAGCGTCTCCCAGGTCTGAAGGCTGGGTCGAGGTGGAGGTTGAGGGAGAGCCTGTCTCGAGGCCCTACATAGATGCGACGATAACCGTCATGGAGGGGTTCGGGTTCAGGGTCGAGAGGGAGGGCTACCGGTGGTTTAGGGTTGAGGGAGGCCAGGAGGGCAGGGCAACCGAGTTCAGGGTCCCGGGAGACTACTCCTCAGCCTCCTTCCTGCTGGCGGCCGCCCACCTAACCTGCGGAGACGTATCCGTGGGAAACCTGGACCCACATCTACCCCAAGCCGACATGAGGATACTCGAGGTGATAAGGGAGTTCGGCGGCGT
>JAHSRM010000110.1 GCA_021650775.1 Candidatus Benthortus lauensis | reverse complement strand
GTCGGCTGGGTTCATGCATCTTGCTGTAAGCTACGGCATACTAGTCCTCTTCATCGGAACCCTCCTAGTATTCATAGATAACGATATATTCGAGCCTATGGGTCTTAAGCTGCTAATAGGCTCACCATACCTTCTCTTCGAGGCGATACTAGACCTCTTTGGAATCATATTCATAACGGGGATAACAATCCAGCTAGTTAGACGAATATTCATGAGGGATAGGCTGAGGCCGAGGCCGGAGTATATTCTTATGGTTTCGAGCTTATGGTTCATAGGTTTAAGCGGGTTTCTATTAGAGGGGATAAGGATAGCCTTGCAGAGGCCAGAGTGGTCAAACTACTCCTTCATAGGAGCCTCCCTCTCATCACTAATAATCTCATGGAATCTTCCAGCAAACCTGCTCAACCAGATTTACCTGATATTGTGGTGGGCTCACGCCCTAGTTGTCTTCGGCCTCGTCGCATATCTCCCCTACTCAAATCTCAAGCACACACTTATCGCCATACTCTATTCCGGCTTAACGTGGAAAGCCCCCAGGCTCCCCAAGATTGCGGAGACTCCTTTCAAGCTGGAGGACCTGGAAGAAGGAGGTGCGGAGGAGGTGGAAGTGGGGTTCAGGAGGATTGGAGAGCTAAATTGGCTTCAAAAGATGGGGCTGGACGCATGCGTGGATTGCGGGAGATGCGAATACGAGTGCCCCGCATATGCTTCTGGGACACCCCTCTCGCCGAGGAATCTCGTCCAAAAACTCCAAAACCATATGTGGAGGGATGAGGGCCTTGATTTGATTGAGTCGGGTGTTGTGTCGCATGATGAAGTGTATGCATGCACTACCTGTGGAGCATGCGTGTCCGCCTGCCCGATAACCATAAGCCCGCTCGAATACATAATGGAGTCTAGGAGGGCTGTGGTCATGGATGGCCGTCTTGGAAGGAAGGCTGCGGAGACCCTGAACAACCTCATCAAGACCGGGAACCCATTCGGGCTGCCACGGGGGGAGAGAAGGAAGTTGGTCGAGGAACTCAGGGAGCTGGGCGTGAAGACCCTTGAGGAGAACCCCTCGGCCGAGTATGTCTATTGGGTTGGATGCCTGTCGACTTACGACCATAGGTTAAGGTCCATAGCCAAGAAAACCGCCGAGATACTCGGCAAGACTGGTGTAAGCTTCGCCATAATAGGAGAGGCTGAGACATGTAACGGTGAGCCTGCTAGAAGGCTTGGAGAGGAGGGGCTGTTCCAAGAGCTAGCCTACCAGAACATCGAGACCCTCAGGAAACATGGGGTGCGGAAACTAATAGTCCACTGTCCCCACTGTTATCAAATCTTCAGGAACGAGTATCGTGAGCTTGGCCTGGACTTGGAGGTTATACATCACTCCGAGCTACTTGGTAGGCTTGTGAGGGAGGGGAGGATTAAGCCGAAGACCGGGGAGACCATCACCCTCCATGACTCATGCTACCTGTCAAGATACAACAAGGTGGTTGATGAGCCTAGGCTTGCCCTCTCAGGCCTTAACTTGGTGGAGATGAGGAGATGCAGGGAGAATACGTTCTGCTGCGGGGGAGGAGGTGGAAGCTACTGGAGCGAGGTGAAGAGGGTTAAGAGGGAGAGCGTCCAGAGAGTTGAAGAGGCTTTGGAGACAGGCGCCGACGTAATCGTTACCGAGTGTCCCTACTGCCTCAGCATGATTGAGGACGCCTTGAGAACACTCGGCATGGAGGGCAGGGTCAAGGCTAAGGACCTATCTGAACTCTTCTAGAAACCTATTCGCTTATTAGGGCCGTCAAGGCGAGGGTCTCGGCGTCGGCCACCAGATTATCTATCTTGCAGTATTCGTTGGGTTGATGGGCTGTCATGTCTGTTGTATACCAGGCCGGAGCCGGGATGCCCCTTCTCCTGAAGAATGTCGCACAGGTTCCTCCCCCTATGCCTATGGTTCTAGGCTTGAAACCCCTTGATGTCTCTATGGCTTTGGCGAGCCTCCTGACTATCGGCGTTTCCGGCGGGGTGGGTTGGGCTGCATCGGTTCTAACAACGACCTCGACATCCACCTTGGAGCCGTGGGCGGAGCAGAACTCCTGCGAGAACCTCTTCACCAGCTCCAGCACCTCATCCAAATCGTATTCGGGGAGAATACGGCAGTCGAAGTAGAATATGTCTGTTCCCGGGACAGTGTTTATGTTGTCTATGTTTTTCTCCTTCTTTGTCGGCTCGAATGTTGATTGAGGGGGCTCGAATAGGGGGTCTATCTTACTGTATCTCTCGTGGAGTAGGCTGTC
>JAHSRM010000077.1 GCA_021650775.1 Candidatus Benthortus lauensis | reverse complement strand
CTCCAGCTACTTGTCGGCGCCCAGATAATCAAGCTCGACCTCTCGAAACCCGAGGATAGGGCGACATTCACCGCCGCCAACAAGCTGCTCGCAATACTCGTGACGATTTTTGAGGCCGCGGTATTCACGGTCTCGGGAATTCTGGGGAACCTTCCGCCAAATACCCAGCTACTCGTATTCGCCCAGCTGGTCGCAGCAACCATGCTCATAATAATGATGGATGAACTCGTCCAGAAAGGTTGGGGCCTGGGAAGCGGGGTAAGCCTCTTCATAGCGGTCGGAGTCGCAGAGACAATAATGGTCAACCTCTTCTCGCCAATCATCCTCCAAGATGGATACTATCAAGGGATAGTCTTGGCGTTGATTCAGGCGGCACTGACGGGAGCATCTGTTGAGCCTCTCCTGCTAAGAAGCCCGCTTCCAGATGTCCTAGGACTCGTAAGCACAGCATTAATTCTGGTCATTATAATCTACTTAGAGTCCATTAGGGTTGAAGTGCCGATACAGTATGCGAGGGTCTCGGGATTCACGGCCAAATACCCCATCAAGTATCTTTACGTCTCAAATATTCCCGTAATCTTCGCCTCGGTAGTCTTCACCAACATATTCTACTTCGCAAACATAATATGGAGTAGATTTAACCCAAATAATGATAACCCGTTCCTAAACATAATAGGGACATTCTCAACGGACCCCACAACAGGGCAGATAGTCCCAACAGGAGGCATAGCATACTACCTTACCTCGCCATTCAATCTAACCAACGTCCTATCAGACCCCTTGAGAGCCCTAGTCTATGCAGCCGCCCTGATATTCTTCTGCCTACTATTTGCAAAATTCTGGGTGGAGGTTGGGGGTTTGTCGGCTACTAGGGTGGCTGACCAGCTTGTTAAGGCAGGTATGCAGATACCTGGGTTTAGGAGGGCCCCTGGCGTGATAGCGAGGGTCATAGACAAGTATATCAGGACCGTAACCATCCTAAGCGCAATTACAGTCGCATTGATAGCCGTGTTCGGCGACTACTTCAACACCTTCGGCGGCGGCATAGGGATACTGCTTATGACGGGTATTCTCTACCAGTATTATGAGATGATGGTCCGTGAGAGGCTTAGTGAGATGTATCCTGCTCTTGGAAGGCTTCTGGGTGAGGAGTAGATGCCGTGGCCCATGATTGAACTCCTGTTTATAGCTGTGGCTGTAAGCGTGGCCACGAATTATGTCAGGAGGAGGCTCGTGACGCCCGAGGATATGAGGAAGATGGCTGAGTCCCAGCAGTTCAAGCGGCAGCTCTTCGAGGCCAAGAGGAAGGGTGATGAGAAGGCCCTCCAGAGGCTGATGAAGAGGGAGGCATACTACAAGAAGATAGACGCCGAGGTAGGGAAGAAGAACCTGATAACCATGTTCGCCACCCTCGGAATCTTCTACGCGGTCTGGGTCCTCCTAGGCCCAATCTACGGTGGATACGAAGCCGTGGCCTTCCTGCCCGGCGACCTCACCATACCCTTACTCTCCCAGGGCGACAAGATGAGCTTCATAGGATGGTTCATATTGTCCCTCTTCGCCGTAGGTATGCCGATAGCCAAGGTCCTCGGAGTAGGTATGGCTCCCCAGGAGGTGGGTAAGGGTGCCGAGAAGGGCGTTAAGGACGAGAAGCAGGAAACGTAAATACGTTAGGACACCAGGCGGGAGAACCGTAATCCACTATGTGGATGAGAAGAGGAACTTCCATCACTGTGCGAGGTGCGGGGGCATAATCCATGGGATACCTAGGGAGAAGGACTATAAGCTGAGCCATAGCGAAAGAACCGTGGAGAGATACTATGGGGGAACCTTATGCCAGAACTGCTTGGAGGAGCTTCTGAGGGCTAAGGTCGCCGAGGAGTGGAACCTAGCCTAAAATACTCACGGACAGCCTGGAGAACAATCCTGAAGACAGCGTCCTCGTCCAGGTCGCTTGTATCCAATACGAGGTGGAATGGCTCGAAGTCCCTGCCAAGCTCTATCCCGTAGAGCCTCCTGTAGAGCGATGCACTCTCCCCATCACGTTTCCGGATAATCTCCAAGGCCTCCTCCACGCTTACCCCGCTCCTCTTGCTCATCCTCCTCGCCCTGACATCCAGCCTCGCCTTGAGCCAGACGTTGTATCCTCCCTGATAGAGCCACGGCAGGACCCAGCTATCGATTATCACATCACCCTTCTCGGCCTCCTCTAGGAGCTTCCTATCCACCTCCCTGTCGAACTCGGGGTTCCTCACCCTCTCCTCAAGGAACCTCAGGCCCTCCTCCGTCTCCCACCACTCCTTCCCACCAGGCCTATAACCCCTCTCAACCGCAAGCATCTTCAACCCATCACCACCCGAGAGATACCTGAGCCCAAGGACCTCGGCCAGCTTCTTACCAAGCGTGCTCTTGCCCGTGGCAGCAAACCCGCTGATACAGACCACAATACCCATACGATTCAGATTGACCAGAGCTTGAAGATAAACTAAGCCGCCGTAGACGGGTTATCGTATAAATACTGCCTGGCCTCGGGGCAGGGTGGTGTGGAAGTTGAGGGAGGAGATTGGGAGGATAGTGGTGAAGGTTGCGGGCAGGGAGGCCTCGAGGAAGTGCGTGATAGTGGGCGTGGTGGACAAGAACTTCGTGGTGGTGACGGGGCCGAAGAGCCTTACGGGTGTTAGGAGGAGGAGGGTGAATATAGCCCACCTGGCATTCACTCCCCACAAGATAGAGATAAGTGAGAATGCGAGTGATGAGGAGGTCTTGAAGGCCCTGGAGAAGGCTGGGCTAATCGAGTATATGAGGGAGAGGGTCGAGGTCAAGCCCACCGCATTACCCACATAGGCTCCATGACGAGCCAGGAGCTAAAACCCCCATGGGAGAGGGAGCGCAGACTCCTGACCAGGATTGAGGCCGAGACCGACCCAAACTATGGCGAAGACCCATACAAGCGGCCCATCGAGAAGCATCTCAGGCTCGCCGCACTGAACCTCGACAAACCCCGTGGGCCAACGAGCCACGAGATAACGGCGAGGGTTAAGGAGCTCTTCAAGGCGAGGAGGGCGGGCCACGGGGGAACCCTCGACCCAGCCGTCTCAGGCGTCCTGCCTATACTGCTTAATGATGCGACGAAGGTTGCGGGAGCGGTGATGGGCGGCGGGAAGGAGTATATCTGCGTCATGAGGCTCCACGGAGAGGTCTCGGAGGAAGCGATACGTGAGGCCGTCCAACTCTTCACGGGAGAGATATACCAGGTCCCGCCGATAAGGTCCAGCGTGGCCAGAACCATAAGGAGGAGGATGATCTACAGATCCGAGATAATCGAGGTCTCGGGTAGGGACGTGTTGATGAGGGTTGCGTGCTCGGGTGGAACCTACATGAGGAAGCTCTGCCACGACATCGGCCTCTACCTTGGGGTAGGGGCGCACATGCAGGAGCTTAGGAGGACGAGGGCCGGGCCATTCAGCGAGCAGGACTCGGTTGACCTAATCCAGCTATACGACGCCTTGGCTAGGTTCAGGGAGGAGGGCGATGAAGAAGCCCTAAGGAGGGTCGTGAAACCCGTGGAGGAGGCCGTCAAGCACATCCCAAAGATATACCTACTCGACACATCGGTTGACGCGGTCTGCCATGGAGCGAACCTGGCGGTGGCCGGGATAGCGGGGGTCGAGGAGGGAGTCGAGCCCGGGACGCTGGTAGCCTTGATGACCCTTAAGGGAGAGCTGGTCGCACTGGGCAGGAGTAGGATGACCGCCGAGGAGATGCTGGAGAGGGACCAGGGCATAGCCGTGGACACAGAGAGGGTCATAATGGCCAGAGGAACCTACCCACCAATCTGGAAGAGAGGGAAAAGAAAGACAGGCACAAAGTCTTAATACCGGGGCCAAGAAACCGCTTAACGGCGGCGGTACCCTAGCCTGGTAAGGGGCAGGCCTGGAGAGCCTGTGGCCCTCTGGGCCTCGAGGGTTCAAATCCCTCCCGCCGCGTATGACCCCTCCCATCTTGTTGGGAACATATCCATATATACTGGTCAGGGGTTCTCGGTGCTGGTGTTAAGCCGTGTCAGAGGGGATAGACCCCGAGTTCATGAAGAATAGGCAGAAGGTCGAGGAGCATGAGGGACACGCCGTCTGGGGGCCTGTCGAGCCACCATCAAAACTCGGAATCCACGGAACAAACGTGGCAGTAGACTTCGATGTCTGCATAGCCGATGGGGCATGCATAGATGTGTGCCCCGTCAACGTCTTCGAGTGGTTCGAGACACCCGGGCACCCAGCCTCCGACAAGAAGGCAGACCCCGTAAGAGAATCCGACTGCATATTCTGCATGGCATGCGAGTCCGCCTGCCCCGTGAATGCCATAAAGATTACACCACCCTAAAAGGTTCTTTTCCAAAGGTTTTTATTATAACCTCATTTTATTTTCAGCGAAAATGGCGATGAGTTGGGATATGCTGGATGACATTGACTTGAAGATACTTGAGATACTTAAGAAGGATGGTCGGAAACCGTTCGTAGAGATAGGTAAGGAGCTAGGTCTTTCGGAGGGAGCTGTGCGAAGGAGAATCAAGATACTTCAGGAGAAAGGTGTGATAAAGAGGTTCACGGTGGAGCTCAGCAGGGATTATGTCATAAATGCAATAACGTTCATCTCTTTTGACAAAGGTGACATGGTGAAGGAGCTGGTGGAGAGGATCTCCAGCATCCCTGCTGTTGAGAGCGTCTATGAGCTTACGGGCAGATATGATGCCATGGCCATAATCTCAGCAAGAAGCGTCTCGGAGCTCAATAAATGCGTGGATGAGATTAGGAAGCTTGAGGGAGTCAAGACCACCGAGACCTCGGTCATCCTCAGGGTGGTCAAGTAACCTTTTTTAGCAAAAACAAGGAAAATACTTTGCAGCTATGTCGCAGGGGCTTAGGGGCCTGAGGGCGGCCATCCTAGTCGGAAAGGAGTTCGAGGACCTCGAGCTCTACTACCCCTACTATAGGCTCCAGGAAGAGGGCGTAAAGGTAGACTTGGTGGCGCCTGAGAAGAAGCCCTACTATGGGAAGCATGGGATAGAGGCTGTTCCAGATAAGTCGATAGAGGAGGCTAGGCCGGAGGACTACCAGATACTCGTGATTCCGGGTGGATGGGCCCCCGACAGGCTCCGCAGGGACCCACGGGTCGTCGAGTTCGTTAGGGAGATGGCGTTAAGGGAGGCTGTAATCGCCTCGATATGCCATGGCCCCCAGCTCCTAATCTCTGCCAAGATACTTCATGGGAGGAAGATTACCTGCGTCTCCGCAATCAAGGACGACGTGATAAACGCTGGAGCCATATACCTTGACCAGCCCCTAGTCGTGGACGGAAACCTTGTCTCAAGCCGTGGCCCAGGGGACCTACCCTACTTCGGGAAAGGTATAATCGAGGCCGCAAAGAGGCTGATTGTGGAGAAAGCTAGGCCATGATAATCGAGGAGAGGTGGGAACTCGGGAAACTAGTCACTTTCGTGCCCAACAAGAAGCTACCCATCTATAACTGGTTTTTTCTTTAAGGAGGGTTTCTCCAGAGACTTTGTTCTGTGGATGGTTGAGGAGCTAGGGCTTAGGAGGGGCTCGAGGGTCCTCGACCCCTTCGTGGGCTCTGGGACTACTCTGCTTGCATGCAAGGAGAGGGGGATAGACTCGGTGGGTGTGGATGCAGCTCCACTCGCGGTCTTCGTCTCTCAGGTGAAGACGGCTGACTATGATGTTGAGGCCTTGAAGATGGAGGCCAGGAGGATATTCTCGGAGAAGTTTAGGAGGCCTGACCTCTCAGGGGTAAGCAGCTTCGTGAAGCAGTTCTTCCTCAAGCCTTCCCTCGAGGACATAATCTTCTTCAGGGAGGTGATAAGGGGGCTGGATGACCCGGTGGTTAAGGGGTTCTTCACCCTGGCCCTGATGAACGCCGCCATGAAGGTCTCATTCGCATATAAGGATGGAGCCGTCCTTAAGGTTGTGAAGCACCCTGTCCCACCCTTCAGGAAATTCTTCCGCAGGATGGTCAAGAAGATGATAAAGGACTTGGAGAGGGTTAGGTTCGAGCCATGCAGGGTGGAGGTGTATCTTGGGGATGCAAGGAGGATGGACTTCCTAGAGGACGAGTCATTCGACGCAGTGATAACCTCCCCACCCTACCTAAACAAGATCGAATACACCAAGGTTTACAGGATTGAGTATGAGTTGTTCTTCGGCGAGGTCAAGGTGGACCCGGTTAGGTCGTATATCGGGCTGAATCCCAAGAACGTCTCGGACCCCTTCCCCGAGCTCAATCTCCCCGAGGCCGCCAAAGCATACTTCAGCGACATGAGGAGGGCCCTTGAGGAGATTTACAGGGTTCTGCGTCCGGGTGGGAGGGTCTCCATGGTCGTTGCGGGTGGGGTGTTCCCTGACAGGGTGGTGGAGTCGGATAAGCTAATAGCGAGGCTTGCGGAGGACCTGGGCTTCAACGTGGATAAGATAATAGCCGTGAATAAGCGTGTGGCGACGAGGAACAGGACCGTCAAGATAGGTGTGGCCAGGGAGAGCATAATACTCATGACGAGATAGTGTATCTCCTACCCCTCCACTCTATAACCATACGCCTCCTCAAAAGCACCCAAACCATACACAGGGAAGTGAATGCGGCGGCCAGGGGGAACCCCAACGCATAAACGGGCGAGTATCCGTTTCTCCTCAGCTCCAGTCCCTGGAGGATTAGGGAGAGGGCGACGGCCAGGAGGGATGATGAGAGCTGGAAGATGTTCCACGTTATCAGAGAGTATGCTAGAATGGCTGGAGGGAGGATGAAGACTAGGGGCAAGGATACGGCTCCCGTAATCACCTTGAGTTTACCTGAGATTGAGAGTATCCTCTTGAGGGCGTTCCAGCTCTCCCTCACCCCTCCAGCCCACCTTGTTGAGATTCCTGAGCCATAGGCCAGCATGAACCTGAATCCACGGGACTTAACCCTATCCCCCAGGGCCTTATCCTCCACTATCTCCATACGGACCGCCTCATGACCCCCCACAGCCTCATAAACCTCCCGGCTAAAGACCGAGAACGCCCCCATGAGAAAACTCTCCCTATGCTCCCGGCTGTTCACCCTGCTCGGCGGAGCGATTATGTAGACGAAGTTCGCCATGAATGGTGTCCAGAGCCTCTCCCACATGGTCTCGAGACGGAACCTCGGGTAAAGGCTCAACACATCCACCCCTGCCCCCTCCTTTATCTTGAGTGCGTTCAGCAAACTGTGTTCATGCTCTAACAGTGTGTCGGAGTCCATGAAGACCAGGATGCCTCCCCTAGAGTTTAGAAACCCTTTATGGCATGCCCAGGTCTTCCCCGTCCATCCCTCGGGCTTCTCACCAGCACTAACCACCTTCACCCTCACATCATCAGCATACCTCTCTGCGACCTCAAGGCTGGAGTCGCTGGATGAATCATCAACTATTATGGCCTCGAACCTTACATCTCTCTGAGAGAGCAGTGATTCGAGGCACTTGGGGAGAATGTCTGCGGAGTTCCTTACAGGGATTATGACCGAGACCAGGCCTCCGCCCCATGAACCCTCCACCTTACCCACATCCATCAACTTAGCCAGCTCACCCCTCCTCCTGAAAATCCACGCAGACAAGAGCAACGCCGCCAGAAGCGTCAGTATCTCCGCCACCATCCCCAAGCCTTGAATCATTTATCTCCCAGGTATTAAGCCTGGTATGTTTTGTAAGGTTAAATACGAGGGGCGGGTGTTTGGCTTGAGAGAAGCTCATGCCCCTGAACACCATATCTTGGAGAATTGGGGGAGCCCAGGGAACGGGTGTGGATGCAGGTGCCACCATGTTTGCACGTGCATGCGCATTCGCCGGATACCACATATATGGTGAGAGGGAGTTTCACTCAAACATCAAGGGCCTGCATAGTTATGTTACGATTACTGTTGGTGTGGAGAGGGTTAGGTCGAGTAGGGAGGATGTTCACCTCCTCGCCTCATATGACGCCGAGACCGTTGCGTCTCATAGCTGGGCTGTGAGGAATGGGGGTGGGATAATCTATGACCCGAGGATTGTGGGCGAGAAGATAGACTCGATACCCACCATGAATGAGAGGCTCAAGGAGGAGGTCCTCGGGAGGCTCAGGGAGAGGGGATACGAGGCCACGATAGAGGGGGCCCTGGAGGAGGCCTCGGACCGTGGGGTAAAGACCATACCAGTCCCCTACCTAGACCTGCTGAAGAAGGCGGCTGAGAAGAGCGAGGGCGTCAAGCTAAGCAACCTCATGGTGGCGAGCAACGTGGTCGCCCTCACGGCCTCCGCAGCGGTCCTGAGGCTGGATAAAAGCCACGTCCTAAGGAGTATTGAGGAGCAGTTCGGGGCCAAGAGACGGGTCCTAGAGTTCAACAAGCTGGTGGTCGAGACCGTCTACAACCCCGTGAGCGAGAAGTATGGCGGTGTGATAGGCATAGAGCTACAGGACCAGGAGACAAGGGAGGAGAGATACCTTCTCCCTGGATACATCTCGGCGGCCTTGGGGAAGCTGGCCGGCGGATGCAGGTTCCAGGCCTACTACCCAATCACGCCCGCCCAGGATGAGTGCTTTTTCCTCGAGAGTCAGGAGACCTTCAAGCTAAACGATGGGGGAGATGGCTCGATAATCGTGATACAGTCGGAGGACGAGATATCGGCGATAGGGATGGCCTTGGGGGCGGCCTTGACGGGGACACGGGCTGCCACAGCAACCTCCGGCCCAGGGTTCTCCCTCATGACCGAGATGCTGGGATGGGCTGGGATGAGCGAGGTCCCCATAGTCATCACGCTGTATCAGAGGGGTGGCCCGAGCACGGGTCTGCCCACCAGGCATGAGCAGGGAGACCTACTCTTCGCCCTCTTCGGAGGCCATGGAGAATTCCCCAGAATAGTCCTCTCCTCGGGCGACGTGGAGGAGGCATTCTACGACGCAGTCCTGGCCCAGAACCTCGCCGAGAGATACCAGCTCCCGGTCATCCACCTGCTCGATAAAGCAATAGCCAACATGCTCTCCACCCTCCCGGCCCCAGACTTGGAGAAGCTCAGGATTGAGAGGGGCATCTACGAGGAGGATGGGGGAGAGTATAGGAGATACAGGATTACGGGCAGCGGGATCTCCCCCCTAAGCACCCTGGGAGGCGGAGAGATATTCTGGGCAACCGGCAACGAGCATGACGAGTATGGCCACATAACCGAGGACCCCGTGTTGAGGGAGAGGATGATGGAGAAGCGGATGAGGAAGCTGGAGCTGGCCTCCAAGGAGATACCCTCCGACATCAAGGTAAAGAGATACGGCGGGGGCAGGATAGGGATAGTAAGCTGGGGCTCGACCAAGGGACCCATACTTGATGCCATGGAGGAACTCGGGGAGAGGGGGCTGGAGCTAAGCTTCCTCCAAGTCAAGCTAATAAGACCCTTCCCCAAGGAGGAGGTCAAGGAGTTCGCACGCAGCGTCGAGAGACTAATATTCGTTGAACAGAACTACTCGGGTCAGCTCGCCAAGCTCGCCTCAATGGAGGCAGGTGTCTCGGCCGACCACCTAATCCTAAAGTTCAACGGCAGGCCCTTCTCGTATCAGGAGCTTGTCAGGGACATTAGCCAGGTCTTGGAGAAGAATGTTAGGAGGCTGGTCTCCTCGAGGAGGTGGGAGGTGTGAAGGCCGCCCAGAAGCTCACCCCCATAAGCTATAAGACCGACATCTTCGTGGAGTGGTGTCCAGGATGCGGGGACTTCGGGATACTCGCAGCCCTACGTGCAGCCCTCGCAGACCTCAACCTTCCGCCCAACAAGGTGGCCATGTTCACGGGGATAGGATGCTCGGGCAGGATAGCCCACTACATGAAGCTCTACGGAATCCACGTCCTCCACGGAAGACCGCTACCCTTCGCAATAGGTGCTAAGCTCGCCAACCCTGAGCTAACGGTCCTGGCGGTCTCGGGAGATGGGGACGGACTCGGGATAGGGGCGGGACACTTCGTCAACGCTGGTAGGAGGAACGTGGACGTAACCTACCTGCTCTTCGACAATAGGGTCTATGGGCTTACCAAGGGTCAGGCGTCCCCCACCCTGCCCCTCAACGTGAAGACCAAGGCCCTGCCCAAGCCCAACATAAACGACGCAGTCAACCCCATAGCCCTCGCAATCACCTCGGGCTTCACCTTCGCCGCACGCGGCTACGCCTTCCAGATAAACTACCTCAAGGAGCTGATAGTCAAGGCGATAGAGCACCGGGGCCTCTCCCTGGTCCAGATTCTCCAGCCATGCCCGACCTACAACGATATCCACACGAAGGATTGGTATGAGGCTGGGAGAATCTATAGGCTTGAGGACGAGGGCTATGACCCGGTTGTTAGGGACCCTGCAGAGAGGGACTCGAAGAAGGTTGAGGCCATACTCAGGTCCATGGAGGATGACAGGATACCCATAGGGGTCTTCTACAAGGACGAGACCACGCCGCCCTACGATGAGAGGATAAGGGCCAGGATACCAAGCTACCCCGAGAGGCCTCCAGCAGCCCAGGAGATAGCGGGCGAAGACGGCCTACCTGTAGTAGACCTCAACGCCCTCCTCCAGAGATACCGTGTGAGGTAGCTTATTTTTATCTAGAGGGCCTGCCTGAGAGACTTGGATGAGGATAGTATCCTATAGTGTGGATGATGGCGAGGACTACGGCTTCATGGCCTCCAACAATGAGTTCGTCCCCAGGTATTTCGTCGAGGAGGTTCTGGGCCACGGGATTCCCAAGGATGTCAAGGAGCTTCTCCCGGATAGGGAGCTGCTAGAGCTTATCGAGGCTGCGGTTAATGGGGTTGGCTTAGAGAAGGTCTCCCTCGACTCGGTCCACCTCAGGCCCCCGATACCTGACCCAAGGAAGATAATCTGCCTAGGCCTTAACTACATGGACCACGTGGAGGAGCTTGGAGCCGAGACCCCCGACGACCTGGTCATCTTCCTCAAGCCTCCCACGGCTCTCACAGGCCCCTTCGACCCGATAGTCAAGCCCAGGATGGTTGAGCAGCTGGACTACGAGGGTGAGATGGCCATAGTTATTGCTGATAGGTGTAAGGATGCGGAGCCATCCGAGGCAATATACCATGTCTTCGGATACATGGTCTTCAACGACGTCTCGGCTAGGGATATACAGTTCAAGGATGGTCAATGGACCCGTGGGAAGAGCTTCGACACATTCGCTCCCACAGGCCCGTGGATAACCTCTAGGGAGGAGGTCGGGGACCCCCACAGCCTCAGGATAATCACCCGGGTGAACCGTGAGATAAGGCAGAACTCAAACACGGGCAGGATGATATTCAAGGTTTCCTCTATAGTCTCGGGCCTAAGCCAGGTCATGACCCTCGAGCCTGGAGACATAATAGCCACTGGGACGCCCAGCGGGGTTGGGTATAGCTGGAGGCCTGAGCCCCGCCTCCTAAAGCCGGGTGACGTGGTGGAGGTCTGGATAGAGGGTCTGGGAGCTATCAGGAACCAGGTTGTTGAGGAGCCTCGGCCCTAGCCTCCCTGCGTATGGAGGAGGAGAGTGCGGCCAGCCCCGCCAGCACCATTACTCCTAGCGCCACCAACCCTATGAACGTCCAGGGAAGCCTCTCGACCTCCACCCTCTCAGTAACCGTCATGGTGGCATACCTAGTCTCGGTAACCGTGGAGTAGATTATGGTCGGCTCACGGAGAACCGTCATCTTCACCGAGGTCCTGGTGACGGTCTCGGTAACCGTCGTCACCTTGGGCTTGATTATCCTTATGCTTAGGACGTAGAGGCCCTCCGAGCCCCCGAAGCTGGCCACGACCAGGTAGTAGTATCCTGCCTGAGGTGCGAGGGCCGAGACCCTCTCGCTCACCCCTGTGGGCCCCACGCTCTGCTCTATTAGGCGTCTATCGGGTGTCAGGAGGTATATGTCGAAGTCCTGGTTTATCGGCGGGTTCATGACCACGTATACCGTGTCGCCTGTCTCCAGCCAGACCTTGAAGAAGTGGACTCCGCCGCTCTCCATCCTGAATGTGTAGACGCCTTCCTCAAGCTCTCCTGCGGTTGCGAACCCTGTCCCAGGCTCGGAGGAGTATGCGGGGGATATGAGTAGCAGTAGGGCTAGGGCCGCCAGTATCGTTGTCCACGTCCTCACGCTTCCTCCACCTCTAACAACACCTGATTAACATGTGACAAGACTATTTGGTATGCCTCGCTCCTGAACTCCTGAACCGCCCTATTGTATTGGTCTGCCTCAACCGTGTAGGAGAATATCCAGTCGCAGAATGCCTGGGGGTCCTCGGTCTGGGGCACGGACTCCAGCCAGTCAAAGTAGTAGTCGAGGTAAAAGAGTATCTTGTCTATCGTTGGGACGAGGTTGGGCTCGATTCTCTCCACGAGCTTTCGGGTGTCGTTCCAGAACCTCTCCGCCTCCTCCCTCGTGTTGGGTATCCCCTCACTCAAGACCACCAGCAGCTCCCTATCCTTCTTAAGCATGCTCACCGAGTTCCTTATCTTCTCAAGGGTCTGCGTGAGAGAGGAGACCTGCTCCTCCTCTTCCGAGAGTCTTGAGAGCAGGGAGCTTACCTCGTTCTCCTTCTCCTCTAGGGATGAGAGGAGCTCGTCCACCCTCTTCTCAAGCGAGCTGATGCTGGCCTTCAGGTCATCGTTCTCAAGGGTTATTGAGGCAAGCTTGGACTTAACCTGGCTTAGCTCGGCTCTCAGGGCCTCGTTCTCGATGCGCAGCTTCTCCAGCTCGGACTTGAGCATCCTGTTCTCCATTCCTAGATAGTATTCCTGCAGGTAGTATCCGGCCATAAATGCGGCCACTATCGCCACGGCCACCCCTACATAGAGTATTATAACCCGTGCCATGACCCCATTCCCGGCTATTCTGGACTCCTAGGAGATATAATAGTGTTGGGTGTCTACCTTCGTCTTCGGCGGATTAGGAGGGCTATTATGGCCGCTATAACCAGGAGTATCGGGATTAGGATTACGAGCAGGTTTATGGGTGCAGGTGCCTCAGCCTCCTCCACCGTCTCGACCATGGTCGGCGTCTGGGTGGCTGGAGTGGTCTCGGCCACGGTGGTGGCGGTCTCGGGAGCCTTCTCCAAGACTTCTAGCTCCAGCACCTGCTGGGAGACTAGTGAGACCTGGTCGCTGAAGGCTATGAGATGTAGCTTGTAGACCCCTTCTCCCAGCCGTGAGATTATGTCCCCAGGTATGCTGACCCTGGCAGCCCCGTCCATGACTTGGACGTAGTCTTGGTAGGCCACCCGTTTCTCAGGCTCCTCCAACGGGTTGATGAGCATGACTTTCAGCCGGGTCTCCCCAGGCCCCTGGACCTCGACCTCCATCGACAGCTCTTCGCCGACCCTGGCCTCAGCCACCATGGGTGCGGTTACCTCGATTCCAGGCGGCTCGCCTACGTAGAAGTCCTCGGGCTTGAATGGGTAGGATGGGTCCCTGAAGGCGGTTAGCTCGGCATACTGCTCGGCCACGCTCCCCATCCTCGAGAGAATATACGGCCCATTGCTCACTACCAGGTGCCCGTATCTCTGGAACCATTCCACGGCCTTCCCATACCTCTCCAACGGGTCCCCAATCATCTCGTCGGAGACCCCTGGAGCGTTGAAGACCTCTGCTGGGTATTCGCCGCTCTCCATGAGTTGGCGGAGGATTCTCACAAGCCTCCTGGCCTGGTTGGATTCTATTAGGTTGAGCCAATCGACCTGGAGCCTTGCGGCAGCCGTGTCGCTGTAGGCCGCCTTCCTCTCCTCGAACACGAGCCTATCCATGGCGTAGAGTATCTCCCACGGCATCAGGGCGCCCCATGGCTCGGCGTATTCGGCTATGTAGTTCTCGTCGAAGTGCCAGTAATCCACGTAGACCTCGAGCTTCGTGTCGTCTATTATCCTGAATCCCTTGAAGGTCTCGAGTATGGGTTTCCTCGTGGCCGAGAGGGCTACCTCTATCTTGGATTTCTCGGGGTTGTAGACTATGTCGAAGGTCTGGTATACTTGGTATAGGATGTCGGCCCAGGTTATCTCGGCCCCGTGATGCCACCTGGAGCCAAGGTATCTACCGTAGTCGAAGACAACTTTGCTCCTCGCCTCCACGCCCTCGCCAACCATCCTCCACCCACCCTCCTCGGCATCCCAGATAAATGCGTCAGGAGGCACCTCGATGCTCCCCTCAGGCCCAGCCGTCTCGACCTCGTAATCCGCCCTGAAGGGCTGGGGGATGCCTGTGAATGGGTGGCGCCAGACAGGTGGGTCGTGGAGAAGCCTCCAGATATCCACGCTATAGACGTCGGTGAAGCCTGCAACCGGGTTCCATGCCGAGCCTGCGTATGGCCTCACCCATAGGTGCCCGACCCTTATCTCTCCTCCTGGGAGGTATGCTGAGCGGAGGGTCCAGATTGAGCGGAGGCCTGAGGCTGCGTCGAGCGACACGCCCCTTAGCTCGGGGGTTGCTGGGAGAGCGTTCTTAACGGTTGCCACCCACGCCCTTATTGACTCCTCCATGCAGAGCCTCGTGGCCTCCTTGTAGAGCCTGTTCCTCTCCTCCAAGTCCCTGTATTCGCCCCTGAAGAGCCGTTGCCCCAGCTCGTCCAAGACCTTGTTCCTATATTGCCAGAAACCTACCTCAAGCCATCCGGGCATGTTTCCAAGCCAGGGTGCGCACATCTGGTTGAGGGTTGCGTAGTCGTATCTCTCGATGCTGGTCTTCCCCCATCCCTCCGTGTAGAGGTGCCACTCGAACTGGGCCGGGTCGGTTCCATAGACGGTTGCTATCGCAGGCCCGAACTCCATGTAGATTCTCCTGACCGTGAATCCCATGTCCTCCAGCTCCTTGGCCAGGAGGTCCCCCACCTCACGCCTCTCATCCTCGACCCTAATCAGGAACTTAACCTCAACAGGCTTCCCGTTATACGTCCACCTCCCATCGACCAGCTCGGCTCCAGCCTCCTCCATGGCCTCACGGATAAGCTCGGCCGCATAGTCAGGGTCATAGGTGTATCCAAGCTCCGCCACAACCTCCGAGACGACGAGGTAGTCATACTCGAGCGGGCTTATGTGGGCATACATGGGGACGGCGAACCCCTTGTAAATCTCGTTCACTATGAACTCCCTGTCGATTAGGTATTGGACGGCCTGCCTAACCTTCTTGAGTGAGAAGGGGTTCAGCTCTCCCTCGGGCGCTGGAGCAGGGTTCATGATTATGGAGATGCTTGTGGAGGGGGCCTCGTATATCCTAACCTTCTCGCTCCTAAGATACTCGGATGCTATTGAGACCTTGAGGTTGAAGAGGTAGAGGTCTATCTCACCCTTCTCCACGAGGCTTGGAGCCAAGTCCTGGTCAATCTTCCTGAAGATTATCTTGTCGGAGGCAGGGCCAGGGTTCCCATGCGGGGGCCTATACTCTTGGGCTATGACCGGGGCGGCGGAGAGGAGTAGGAGCATCATCAGGAGGATTGATAGGGTCTTCCTCATCTCCTCCTCCCCCAAACAGAGACCGCCAAGGACGCTACGGCCAGGGCTATGGAGACTGCGACCATCAGGTATAGGTTGCCGATGCTCACGTTCACAGAGTCTATCTCGTCGGAGAGCCTCGAAATCTCCGGCTTAATCTCGGAGACGACGCCGCCAACCGCTTCATCCACAACCTTCCTCACATCCTCTAGGCTTATTGTCGGCTGGGGTTCCCGTGGCACGGTAAGCCCCTCAATTGTTCTCTTGAGTGAGTCGAAGCCGAAGCTCGTGTAGAAGGTTGCCTCGGCCACGTTTCCAAGAACATCTATAACCCTTATCCTCCTTGGCCCCTCGCCCGAGAATGGTGCGAATATCTTAGTTATGAACTCGCCGTCTTGGTCGGTGAAGGTGAATCCCACGTTTACTCCATCGACCTCGATTAGGACGAGCCTCTCACCCCTGGCGAAACCTGAGCCCGTAAGCGTTATGCCTTCTCCCGCAGGCCCCTCAGGCGGGTCTATGAAGATTGTTGGGAGGGGGATGGGCCTCCTCCTGGCGAAGGCTATGTCCTGGTTTGGGGAGCCCCTCTGACCGGTCCTCGAGTCCGTCCAGACTAGGTAGACGTCGTTCTCTCCGGCTGCCATGGCGAAGTAGTCTCCTATGAATATGGGTATGCCGAGGGATGGGTTGGATGGGTAGTCGGAGACCCTCCCATTCTCTATGAAGCTCTCACCCGTGTCGTTGCTGAATGTGTAGTAGATGTGGTATCGGATGTCCTTGGGGTCATCCCTCCTATCACCCCACATGATGTGGATGACGCCCTCCGGGTCCACGGCCATGGCCGGGAAGAACTGGTCCCTATCCGAGAGGTCGTCGTTCACCCTCTTGGGCGTGCTCCAGGTCAGGCCCCTGTCAGTTGATTTGACGAAGTATATGTCGGAGTCGTCGGGTCCAGGCGGGTTTGCTGCGAAGGCTATGTAGATGTTCTGACCGTCGGGTGAGATTGCCAGCTGGGGGAACATGCTGGACCATGCACGGAAGATCGTGGGCCTCAGGTAGTAGTCCAGCTCATCCATTATCGTAACCCTTACAGGGGTCTCCCACGTCTCGCCCCCATCATCACTCCAAGTAATCATGACCGCAAACTGGCCCCTGAACGGCCCATCGCTAAGGCTATCATAGTAGGCCACGTAGACCCTGCCGTCTGGGGCCACGGCCACGTAAGAGCCTTGGACGATTCTCCCATAGCTCCTCCCCTCGTGGCCTATCTCTCCTGCAACGTAGCTGAAGGTCGGGCTAACTGCTATCGGCTTGCTCCAAGTCTCGCCTCCATCCTCCGACTTAACCATCTTGATGGTAACTGAGACTGTTGGGACCCCTAGGAAGGGGAAGTCGGCCATGAAGGGATACGATACCTTGAACTCCGTGTAGGTTATGTATATTGCGTCTGAGTCTGGGTTGAGTCTGCTTGGACCCACGGCCATCCAAGGCTTATCAGGAGAGATTATCTCAACCCTGTCGCTGAAGATTCTTATGTCTCCCCACGCAGCCAGGGTCGGCTCCGTCCAGGTGAACCCGCCGTCCCCCGACTTAATCACCGCTATTCTCAGCTCATCCACCACCGCTATTATCCGCCCGAGGTTTGCCAGCCTACTCCCAATCGAGAGGAACCCGTGGTATGCTGTTCCCTGCCTATCGAACCCCAATATAGGGTCGGAGCAGAAGTCATCCCTCTGGAGAGGCTTAGAGGGAATCGGGCCCTCCCAGGTCTCCCCGCCATCGATACTGGCGTAGATAACCGTGCAGAATGTGTCGTAGTCGTGGGAGGCCATTATCACGTTGTCGCTGTCCCTGGGGTTCACGGCTATGTGGGGCTCGTTCTGGTAGGGTATTCTACCTATATCCGTGGTTACTATGAGGTTGCGGCTGAACTTGGGTGAAGGGCTTCGGAAAGGTATCTGGATGGGGGGTGCCTGGCTTGGAGACGCCGAGGCTGCCCGAACACCCGTTAGGAGGAACTCCTCGCCGCCCTTTAACCTGAGCCAGAGCCCTCCCGACATCAATTCTACGGCAGGCTCAATCAGCCTCAACTCGGCTGGACCCACAGCACCCTCATCGTAGCCATATACCGTGTAAAGCGGGGGGAGTAGGAGTAATAGTGTTATCAACACGATAGAGGCCTTCCTCATCCCTTCAAACACCCACCCCTGAAGCCATAAAGGAAACCTTGATAAGCATTTTCCATCATACGTTCCACCTTCACCCTTATAAGGGAAGACTTATAGAGACCATCCCGGACGTTGATGGGGAATGAGCGCCCGTAAATTCGACGTAATTGTTGTGGGCGCTGGGCCTGCGGGCGTCTCGGCGGCTAAGGCTGCGGCTAGGAGTGGTGCAAAGACCCTGCTTCTCGAGAAGAGGCCGACCATCATGGCGAATAAGCCCTGCGGCGAGGCCGTCAGCCAGGAGACCCTCAAGACTGCGGGTGTCCCGCCCAAGCCCAGCATAGTCCTCCACAAAGCCTACGCACTAGTCTATGCGCCCAACATGAACTACGTCAAGATAGATAGGATAGGCTTCTCGATAAATAAGTCGATATTCATACAGGAGATTGCCGCCCATGCCGCCGAGGCCGGCGCCGAGATTCACGTCAGGGAGGAGGCCGTTCATGTAAGGCCTTCCAACGGCTCCATGGTGGTTAAGACCAATAGGGGTGAGTATGAGGCCGGGGTGGTTATAGGCGCCGATGGATACAACTCGACGGTTGCGAGGAGCCTGGGCATACGGGAGAAGTCGGAGCCTATACCAACCGTCCAATACATCATGGCAGGATGCAAGCTCGAATACCCGGACGCAGTAAGGTTCTACCTGGGAAACGAGGTGGCTCCCAAGGGATACGCATGGATATTCCCCCGAAGCGACACCTTGGCCGAGGTTGGGATAGGGGTCAGGGGAGCGCCCGCCAAGATATACCTCGACAGGTTCGTGAAGAGGTTTGAGCACGAGCTGGGCGGAGCCCAGATAATAGACTACAGGGGTGCCCCCGTCCCCATAGGCGGGATGATAAGCGAGGTGGTGTTTGACGGAGCCATGCTCGTGGGAGACGCAGCGGGGACGGTCATACCCTTGACGGGAGCCGGGATACACTCCTCGGTGGCCGCCGGGCTTGCAGCTGGAGAGGTTGCGGCCAAGGCAGCCCAGGAGGGGGACACGTCGAAGAGGAGGCTAAGCGAGTTCTATGAGAGGTATAAGCCGTGGATTGAGAGGATTAACAAGAGCCTCAGGGTCATGAGGATTCTGGAGAAGATGAGCGACGACGAGCTCAACACCCTGGCCGAGATACTCGGCGAGGAGGATATACTGGACCTAGCCAACGGCATGAACGTTGCAAGAGTTGCCAAGAAGCTTCTCAAACACCCCCTCCTAGCCCTCAAGCTGGCGAAACCCCTCCTCCAGGCCTGAGAAGGCTCCAAGGGTTAATTAATAGGCTCCCCAACCATCCCCCTGGGGGTCTTCCCTTGTCCATCGGCATATCCCAGACTCTCAGGCTTCCCGAGGAGCTTAAGGTAGAGGAGGTTGAGCTACCTTCCGATAAGACCGCCCTCATAATAGTCGATATGCAGAATGATTTTGTGAGGAAGGAGGGGAAGCTCTGTGTCCCGGACGCTGAGAAGACCATACCGGCGATAAAGAGGGTTCTGGAGAAGGCACGTGGGTCAGGGGTCACGGTGGTCTATACGCAGGACTGGCATGGGAGGGATGACCCTGAGTTCAGGATTTGGGGTGAGCATGCGAGGGCTGGGACTTGGGGGGCCGAGATAGTGGAGGAGCTTAAGCCGAGGGAGGATGAATATGTTGTTAGGAAGCTTAGGTATGACGGGTTCTACGGCACATCCCTCGACCACATCCTCAGACTCCACAACATAGAGAACCTGGTAATAACCGGGACCGTGGCCAACATATGCGTCCTACACACGGCGGGAAGCGCAGCCCTCAGATGGTATAACGTGGTGGTTCCCGTGGACTGTGTCTCGGCTCTCAACGAGTTCGACTACGCCGCAGCCCTAAGGCAGATAACCTTTCTATACAGGGGAAAACTTACAACCTCCGAAAAACTCCGGTTCAAGTGATGCGACGTGAGTAAGAGACCGATACCCATAGCGTTGCAAGACGAGATAAAGGCCGGAGAAGTAACGGACATCTACTTCGTGAGGGCCAGGAGGATAATCGAGGAGAAGGGTGCTGACCGACGGGTTGTCGCCGAGACCCATGCATACAGTTTCCCGAGCGGTTATAGCTGGGCTGTTCTGGGTGGAGTTGAGGAGGTCGCATGGACTCTGGAGGGTAAGCCGATAAACGTTTACGCCATGGAGGAGGGAGAGGTCTTCAGGGTCTATGAACCCGTCCTGGCGATAGAGGGTAGATACACTGACTTCGGGGTCTATGAGTCGAGCATACTCGGGATACTGAGACACGCATCAAGCGTGGCCACCAAGGCTGCCAGGATAAAGCTCGCAGCAGGAGACAAGGCCCTCCTCTTCTTCGGGATAAGGTCGGTCCACCCAGCAATAGCGCCCATGGTGGATAGATACGCATTCATAGGAGGATGCGACGCAGTCTCAGGAACCCTTGGAGCAAAGCTCCTAGGCGTCAAGCCCGTTGGAACCATGCCCCACGCCCTAATACTCACCATGGGCGGCCAGGTCCCCGCATGGAAAGCCTTCGACGAGGTCATGCCCGGAGAGGTTCCCAGGATTGCCTTGGCCGACACCCTATCGGATGAGAGGATGGAGGCCTTGATGGCCGCCGAGGCCCTGGGCGAGAGACTCCATGGAGTAAGGTTCGATACGCCTAGCTCGAGGAGGGGGGACATGAAGAAGATAGTCAGGGAGGCTAGGTGGACCCTGGACCTCATGGGATACAGGCATGTCAAGATATATGTGAGCGGTGGCCTGGACGAGGAGGAGGTGAGGGAGCTTAGGGACCTAGCCGACGGATTCGGGGTAGGAACATCCATCTCCTTCCCACCCTCAATAGACCTCGCACTAGACATAGTCGAGGTGGAGGGTAAGCCATTCTCGAAGAAGGGGAAGCTCCCTGGGAGAAAGCAGGTATATAGGTGCAGCAGGTTCCACGACACCATAACGCCCTTCGGCAAGACTCTTGAGAAATGCCCTCTCTGCGGCGGAAGGGTTGAGCCTCTTCTAAAGCCCCTGATTAAGGATGGGGAGATAGTGAGGGAGAGGGTCGAGCCTGTCAAGATTAGGGAGAATGTCCTAAAGAAGCTGAGAAGCCTGCCGCCTCCAGAGGAATTCGACCCCGAACCCCTCCTACACGTTCCCTGAGGTAAGATATTTCAGGTCTCCAAAACAGTTTACCGATAGGACATGAGGACAATCGATGTTAGAGAGGTGGAGGAGACGGTTAAGAAGCTGGCCATGGAGGCGAACTATTATGTGGACCCTTCCGTCAAGGAGGCTTTCATCAAGGCCCTGAAGTCGGAGGAATCCGAGCTGGGAAGGGAGATACTTAACCAGATGCTGGAGAACGCCGACCTGGCCGCAAGGGAGAAGCTTCCAACATGCCAGGACACGGGCGTGGCGATAGTCTACGTCGAGGTTGGTCAGGATGTGAGGCTGGTGGGCGGAAACCTCTATGACGCCATCAACAGAGGTGTTGCCAAGGGATACACAGAAGGCTATCTAAGAAAGTCTCTTGTAATGGACCCCCTCTTCAATAGGAAGAACACGGGCGACAACACGCCGGCCATGATACACGTGGACATCGTTCCCGGAGACGTTTTCCGCCTAACCTTCATGGCTAAGGGAACAGGAGCCGAGAACATGTCCAGGCTCGCCATGCTCACGCCTGCCGACGGCGTGGAGGGCGTCAAGAGATTCGTGCTCAAGACCGTGGCCGAGGCCGGGCCGAACGCATGTCCACCAGTCGTGGTAGGAATAGGGATAGGCGGGACATTCGACATGGTGGGGTGGCTGGCTAAGAAGGCCCTCCTAAGACCCATGGGCTCCAGGCACCCGGACCCAAACTACGCCAGGCTGGAGATGGAGTTATTGGATGAGTTGAACAAGCTCGGCCTGGGGCCCCAAGGCTTGGGAGGACTCTCAACCGCCCTCGACGTAAGGATAGAGACGGCGCCCTGCCACATAGGAGCCCTACCTGTAGCGGTTAATCTTGACTGCCACGCACACAGGGTTAGGAGGGTGGAGCTATGAAGCGCCTAACACCCCCGTTAACCGACGAGGTCTTGGAGGGCCTGAGGGCCGGGGACAAGGTCCTGATAACCGGCAGGATATACACGGCTAGGGATGCGGCCCATAAGAGGTTCATAGAGGCATTGGAGAGGGGTGAGCCGCTGCCCATAGACCTCAGGGGGCAGATAATCTACTACGTGGGTCCGACGCCTGCCAGGCCTGGGATGATTATTGGTAGCGCAGGCCCCACAACCTCCCTCAGGATGGACAAGTATATGGAGCCGCTCCTCAAGGCCGGGCTGAAGGCCACGATAGGGAAGGGCTACCGGAGCTGGAGGGTGGTCGAACTCCTCAAGAAATACAAGGCAGTATACCTCGTGGCTACGGGAGGAGTCGGAGCATTAATCTCGAAGCGGATAAAAAGCGCCAAGGTTGTTGCCTACGAGGACCTGGGGCCCGAGGCCGTTAGGGAGCTATGGGTGGAGGATTTCCCTGCAATAGTAGCGAACGACATCTATGGTGGAGATATCTTCAGGGATGGGGTGGAGAGGTGGAGAAGGATTGACCTCAAGTTCGAGATAACCAGGCCCGGGTAACCCACCCAACTCACATATTTTTTCGCTAGGAGTTAATTCATATACTAGCTAGCTCTAGAGCCTGCTTGGATGTATCTACCCTGCGAGATATTCGTTAAGGAGTTTCTACCAGCCCTGAGGGGTCTCATGGCCCACGAACTCAGGGATAGGGGTCTAAGCCAGTCCAGGATTGCCTCCCTCCTAGGGGTCAGCCAAGCCGCCGTGAGCCAGATTCTCTCGAGGGATAGGTCCGAGTATAGGAGGAGGATTGAGATTATAGGGTTTGGGGACGGTGAGGTGGATGCGTTAATCAGGATACTTGTAAATGACTCGGCCTCCGACCCGATACTCGCCACACAGATGATACATCACTTCTGGCATGACGCCCTGGAGAGGGGGGCTATATGCGGATATCATAGAAAACTCTACCCTCAGCTAGTCACATGCAGTATCTGTCTCCGTAGGGAGGAGATGGATATTGAGGTGGAGGAAACGGTTAGAAGGGTTGAGGAGGCTGTAGGTCTCCTCGAATCCTCCAACTATGTATCATACCTGGTTCCGGAGGTGGCGATGAATATAGCTCAGGCCGTGAGGCAGGCCAAGACCGTTGAAGACGTTGTCGGGATACCTGGAAGAATAGTTGAGGTTAGGGGGAGGGTCAAGGCCGTGAGCAGGCCCGAGCCAGGGGGCTCGAAGCACCTAGCCCAGATACTCCTCAAAATAAGCGACATAACAGGCATCAGGGCCGTAATCAACATCAAGCTGGACCCCAGGGTCGAGTCTGCGGTGGAATCGCTTGGACTCAAGTATGCCACGACAAGGTATGAGTCCCCTCCTAGAAGTGAGGACGAGGTGGTGGAGGCCGTTGCCGAGTGTCTCAGGGAAAAGGGCGTGCTGGATGCTGTGCTGGATTGGGGTGGGATGGGCCTGGAGCCGACAACCTACGTCTTCGGGAGAGACGCCGTTGATGCTGCGAGGAAGGTTCTCAGGATTGCGGCCGAGTATCTCTCCAAGGCTTAGCCTATGTAGTGGATGCCCTCCCTGTCGAAGTCCTTGACTATCTCGGCCTTATCTCCGATGCTTCCAGGCCCAAGGGAGGATAGCTCGGGGTATAGCTCGAAGATAGGCTTCAAAGCCATCTCATAGGCAGGGTGGTCCTCGCCCAAGATACTCCTTATAACCTTCCTAACAATCTCCCTAACCTCCTCCTCTTCGAGAAAGCCTAAGCTGTGGATGTATTCGTGGAGAAGGACCATGAATATGTATGAGTTTAGCTCCAGCCTGGACTTCACGAGCCGGGCGAGGGCCTCTATAATCGTCTTGTTCAGGATTATGGTGTTGGTCCCTACCTGGTGGACCCCTCCAACCATGTTGGGCAACTCCATTAAGGCCAGCTCCAGCCCCGCCCTCCTGAGGCCGAGGGTCTCCTCCACAGCCCTCTTGACAAGCGAGAATATCTCCCCGAAGCTCTCGGCCTCCGCAAGCCTCCTCCTAAACTTGTTCCTCATCCCGCCGCATACTCGGTGGCGGGCTATATATCTCTATGTGAGGGACGTTTTCCCAGGAATCAAGCCCCCTGGACCCCTTTCTCCTACTCAGCTTCAGGTTAATGGCCATCAGTGCTGCGACAGCCAAGGCAAGTATAATCGCCGTCAGCCTCAAGATATCCCTCAGGTAATATTCCCCCGCCTCAACATACCGGGTCCCCGAATCCTCGAGGAGGTTTAATCTGGCCAGAACCTCGTCTGAACGGCCTCCAGAAACATCGCTCATAACGCTGAAGATGTCGCCGCTTACATCGTATTCGCCTCCCTTCATGGCCCTGAATAGTTTCTCGAAGAAGCTTAGCCCGAGGGTGGAGTTCAGCTCCCGGAAGACCTTGTAGGAGGCCATGTAGTATGAGGGCGGACCGTATCCCCCCGTCCAGTCAAGTATGAATGATACGTCAGGCATCTGGAAGGAGAGGGCCTCAGCCTCCCTGTATTGCTCCTCAACGGCTTCAAACCCCTTCCCTAGGAGAAACTGTATCGAGAAGAAGGTGGCCGCACCCTCGTGGAACCACCTTAAGTCAGGTGAGACCCCGAGCCTCGCAACATAATGATGTATCAACTCATGGAGGGCGACAAGCTCCAGGTATCCTGGCAGGTATCTAAACATCAGTAGATTTATGTGGATTTCATCCGGAACCTCTCCTCCCTCAACGGGGACGAAGCCGCCGGCAGAGTTGATTGACTCGGGTATGTAGAAGATTAGCTCTATGCCCTCTACCTTGAATCCGAAGAATCTTGAGACATCCTCGTTCATATCCTTTAGCTCCGTCATTAGGGTCTTGACGGATTCGGCGTGGGGTGATGGGACAACGCTTACAAACTCTCCAATCCTCATGCTGACCTCGTCCAGGGGCTGTGCCAGCTGGTAAAGAACGGATATTCTCCTTGACCTTGGGAGGAGGTTTGCGGGGAAGGTGTAATTGAGTATGTATGTGTTGCCTACCCTGTCATAGGTGTTGGGCATGGGCGAGTAGTCTATTATGTTTAGTGCGTTCTCTATCCTAACGGTTATCTCCCCTGCGAGCCGAGGGTCAAACTCTATCAGCGGGCTTATCAGCATGCCTCTATCCTTCTCGAATAGCACAGCCATCTCGAATTCATAGCTTATCCTAACACTATCCACGCCGAGGAAAGTGAATGAGTAGTTGTCATAGAAGTATCCTACGGGCTCCGAGCTGTAGGTGTATGTTGATGGTGATTGTTTGGGCGTCATCTCGGGGACCCGCTGGGATGGAAGGACTATCCAATAGGTCTCCCCCACCCTACCCCTAATCTCGATATCAACCCTCGAATACCCGGATTCATCAACATCTATCACCCATGAAACAACGCCGCCTAAACCTGTATCAGAATAGGTGATGGGTATTAGGGCGAGGATTACGAGGAATAGTGTGAGAAGCCCCTTGATTCTCAATCCATTCCTTCTCCCAGGTTTATGGGTTATAAGGCTATTGCTGCTTGGTGGTGCTGAGTATTTGGCCTGGACGGAGGACCGAGACCCCCGCCACCCCTCCCAGGACCTCTATGAGGACTACCCAGTCAGGGTTTCCCAGATTCACCTTACGGTCCACCTTGCTGGCCGCCGCCTCGATTATCTCCTTGCTGGAGAGGGATGTATGCCTCTTCTCCACCGTTATCCTGAAGGTCTCGTTCTCGGGAATCTTGGAGGCAAGCCTCCCAACCGCCTCTGCTATCTTTTCAGGCCTGGCCTCCACGACCTCCTCCACGGGTATGAAGCGTAGAAGGCTCCCTATCCTCCAAGGCTCCTTAACGGATATCTCGGCAACCCTCTCAACGACCTTGAAGGGGTCTAGGCTCGTGTAGGCCGTGAGGAGGCCCGCTATCTTCGTCATCTCCACCCGTGGCTCCGGGTCCCCCAACCCGGTCAGAAGGTCCTTAAGCTCCATGACCGCCACGCTCTCCTGACCCCTAAAAGTCGTAACTATGAGGTTGAACCTGGCCGGCATACCCGTCCACCACCTCCCTATATTAGGGTGGCTACTAAAGGGTTTAAGGTCTGTGGCGGCATAGGGTCTTCGGTCCTCTATGAGGAGGATGAGGGGGTTTAAGGAGCTTGTGGGCGTCGAGGATGCGGTGAGGATAGTCTTGGGGAGGTTGGCCCACAGGGTTCGTGAGGCCGAGGAGGTCGGGCTGGAGGAGGCCCTGGGAAGGGTATGCGGCGAGGACGTGGAGGCCCCGATGGACTCACCACCATTCGATAGAAGCTCCGTGGATGGATACGCCGTGAGGGCCGAGGACACATTCGGGGCATCGCCCAACAACCCCATAGAACTCAGGATAGTGGGCGAGATAGCTCCGGGAGACAGCCCCTCCACCACCCCCAGGATAGGAAGAGGCGAGGCGGCCGTGATATTGACGGGTGCTCCTCTACCCTGGGGGGCGAACGCCGTTGTGATGGCCGAGGACTCGGAGAGGAGGGGCGATATAGTCGAGGTCCATAGGCAGGTCCGGCCGCTCCAGAATGTATCGAGGAGGGGTGAGGATTACAGGAGGGGTGAGGTCGTGGTTAGGCGTGGAACCAGGATAAGGCCCTGGCATATAGCGGCCCTCGCCTCACTCAACATCCCACGGGTAAAAGTCGTCCGGAAGCCCTTGGTGGGAGTCCTGTCAACCGGAGGCGAGCTAATAGAGGTTGGGGGGAGGCTGGAGTCTGGCAAGGTGGTTAATAGCTCCAAGCCCATGCTCAAGTCCCTGCTAAGGGAGGAGGGCGCCGAACCCATAGACCTCGGAACCGTTCCAGACGACCTTGAGGAGATAAGGGGGAGGGTGAGGGAGGCCATAGGAGGCGTGGATGCCCTGATAATCACGGGTGGGACGAGCGTGGGCGAGAGAGACCTAGTCCCAGAGGCGGTGGAATCCCTGGGAGAGATACTTGTCCACGGCCTGATGATTAGGCCTGGGAGGCCAACGGGCGTGGGAATTGTTGATGGAAAGCCTGTCTTCATGCTCTCAGGGTTCCCAGTGGCCGCACTCGTCGGATTCGACGCACTCGTCAGACCCACGCTTAAGGCCATGATGGACGCCTGCGAGGAGCCTAGACCAAGGGTGAGGGGGAGGCTGACGAGAAGGGTCACGACGCCGCCTGGGACTAGGAGCTACATGAGGGTTAGGGTGGTTAGGAGGGGTGGCGAGACCCTCGTGGAACCCCTCATGCTCACAGGCTCAGGCCTCCTCTCAACACTCACAAAAGCGAACGGAATCCTCATCATACCGGAGGACATGGAGGGATTCGACGAGGGGGAGAGGGTGGAGGTGGAGCTGCTCCGGGAGATAGAGGGGGGATAGGAATGGCCCTGGTATTCCACAGGGTTGTCTCGGTGGACGAGGCGCTGCGCATAATCGAGGAGAAGACAGGCGGGATAAGACCCCTAGGCGTCGAGAGGGTATCGGTGGAGGAGAGCCTGGGAAGGGTTCTGGCCGAGAACATAGTAGCCAGGGTCGACTCACCGCCATTCGACAGGTCCACCGTGGATGGATACGCCGTGAGGGCCGAGGACACCTATAATGCGACTGAGATGGAGCCTGTGGAGCTAAGGGTCGTGGGAGCATGCAGGGTGGGCGAGGCCCCGGGAGGAGGCATAAGACGGGGCGAGTGTATGGAGATTTCAACCGGGGCGCCTATCCCGCCAGGAGCAGACGCAGTGGTCATGGTTGAATACACTAAGAGGGATGGGGATAGGGTCTGGGTCTACAGGGGCGTTGGCCCTGGCGAGAACATCTCGCAGACAGGCTCCGACATAACGGCGGGGGACATGGTTCTCAGGAGCGGTAGGAGGATATCGGCCATAGATTTAGCCGTCCTCTCAGCCCTCGGATACAGGGAGGTTAAGGTCTATCGCCGCCCAAGGATAGCGGTCTTCTCAACAGGGGACGAGCTGGTAAGCCCTGGAACCCCGCTCAGGATGGGGCAGGTCTACGACGTTAATGGCCCAACACTAACCTCCATTCTCAGGGACATGGGTGCGGAGGCATGGTTCGGCGGAATCCTGCCGGACAGATTCGAGGAGATGAGGAAGGCCGTCCTCGAGGCTCTAAGGAGTCATGACGCCGTGATTACCTCAGGGAGCACGTCGGCGGGATTCGGGGACATGATATACAAGGTCTTCAACGAGGTTGGAGGAGTCCTGATACACGGCCTAAAGCTGAAGCCGGGGAAACCCACCGTGATAGGCGTCTCGGATGATGGTAAACTACTGGTAGGCCTGCCCGGGTTCCCGCTCTCAGCCCT
>JAHSRM010000056.1 GCA_021650775.1 Candidatus Benthortus lauensis | reverse complement strand
CATAAGCCTAAGGAGGGGCACGACATCCCCGTAAACCTCCTCATCGCTTAATGCGTGCCCAAGCATCCTTGATGCAACCTCCACCCTCGTCAGGGGGCCTAGCCAGAGTGGGCCAGCATACTCTAGCCCTGCTCCACAGCGTTTGCATGTTATTGGAGGCGGGTTCCAGAGCTTCTCCGAGTAGATTGCTAGACACTTCTGGCAGTAGCTAATCCACCCGAGTTCCGCTAAGACCTGCTTGGCCTTCTCCTTACCACGCTCAACCCCAACGAATATCCTGACGTAGTGGTCCTTCCTGAAGGAGAGTATTGGGCGTGCGGCCAAACCTATCCTGGCGGCGGTTCTGGCCATGAATCCTGCGAGGATTCTCAGGGCCACCTCCATCCTGAAGGGCCCGACCCTGAGAGGCCATGCATCATACTTTCTCCAGCAGGGCTTGGGCTTCGCCCCGGTTAGTGCCGAGAGGTCTGTGGCCGTGGCCCCTAGAACCGAGTCTTTCCCGCATCCCCTGAACCCGTTCTCCAAGTAGTGTGCCGGCGAGCCTGCGGGGTCTATGTCCACGTAGTCGTATCTGGGTCTCCCTCTTCCACGTGAGGCGAGGAACTCGTTGGCGTCGAGGTTGTATGCCTCCACCCTGTCTTGGAGGCCGTTGAGCTCTGCGTTCCTCCTGATGAGCCTGTATGCGTTCCTGGATATGTCGTTGGCCGAGGCCCTATCAACGACCCCCGACTCAACAATCAGCCTAAGAGTCCTCACACCCGTTCCCGCAAGCGGCTCGCATGCCGTGATTCTTCTATTGAACCAGCTTCGGAGGAAGAGGACGGCCATGTCCCTGCTGGGCTTGGATGCGGGGTTGAAGAATGCTGGGAGCTCGCTTGGTGCGAAGCCTGGCTCGGGAGGTATCCTCGGCGCATAGAATCTTACCTTGCCCTCGGTTAGAAGCTCTACCTCGAAGCCCAGCTCCTCATCCACGGCCCACCAACCTCAAAACCCTCTCCACAATCATACCGGGAACCCTATCACGATTCCCCTCATCAAGGATGATTAGGTTGCCTCCCGCCCTCCGCTTCACCTCGAGGACCAGTGGGTCCCTAGACCTGTAATGGACTGTTATTAGGGCTGGCTTGCTGGAGTCAAGCAGCCTCTCAACCGCCTCCCTGAACCTCCTGCTATACAGCTCCATGGGGCCTACCTCGTCAACCACTATGAAGTCTGCTTTCTCGACTCCTTCGAGTATCCCTCTCACGCCGACCTCTTCTAGGTCTCTTAGATTGACCGTGTATCTCCCGACCCTCGGCCCGCCTCCCAGACCCTTCCACGCCAGGGTCCCCTCGCCGCCGCTTATCCTCACGACCTTGAACCCCATCCTGACGCCTCCCTCCCTAACCTCCACGGTATACATTCCATCCACCTTTACTCCATGTTTCTTCAGGGTGTCAGAGACCTTTAGGGCTAATGTGGTCTTCCCTATCCCGGGTCTCCCGGTTACTGCGTAGAGCAGCCTCAATCCTCTTCACCGTATTCGTCGAGCCTTCTCTGAAGTATCTTCTCGAGGGTTCTCCAGCTCAGTCTGATGAACCTGTTGTCGAGTCTCCCATGCTCGGCTAGCTCGCGTAGGAAGCGGAGGGTCTTGGGGTCCGAGGGGTAGCCTGAGCCGAAGTCTCCCAGCTTCATCCTCAGCCTCTCCACGCATCTATCCCTCTCAACCTTTGCGAGAATGGAGGCGGCGGCCACGACTGCATACCTCTCATCAGCCCTATACTCCAGGACAAGCCTACAATCATGGCCCACCCTATCCCTCAGAAACCTCTCAAACTCCTCCACATTCCTGGACGGGAGGTCTATGTAGGCTTCATCCGGCCTCAGCTCACCTATTATCTCCGAGAAGACCTCCGCCTCCAGAATGTTTATCCCCTCTCTCCCCCTGCGCCTCGTGGCGGAGTCAACCCTCTCTGCCTCGAGGACCCTGACAACCCACTTGTCTGCGAGCTCCTTTACCTCCTCCGCCAGCCTCTCCCTCTCATCCGGGGTCAGCTTCTTCGAGTCCTTGACCCCTATCCTCCATAGCTCCTCGACTCTATCATCCTCTATCGCCACGCCGGCTACCACCATGGGGCCTATTACCGAGCCTCTGCCAGCCTCGTCTATTCCGGCGACCCTCAGCGCATCATCAGCTCCTCGTATCTCTTCAGCTCCTCCACCGACCTCTTAACGTCTGAGAAGAGCTTTATGGCCTCCTCCACGTCCTCGGGCTTCACCTCGCTCCTGTTCCTCGACTTGGCTATCTCGGCGCTTGGGGTCATTAGCTGGACCGCGTATCGGAGCGTGGCCTTCTCACCTATCTCGGTCAGCTTCTCCATGGCCTCCTCGCTCAGCTTGACCCCCTCCTCCTCCGCCCTAATCTCCAGAATCTTCCTAATCTCCTCCCTAGTATACGGCCTCGTGCTTATTATCAGCATGCGGTCGAGCATGTCGAGGGGTATCCCGTGAGGAGACTCTATGTCCGTGCCCCTAACCTTCGTTATCCCACGGTTGCTTGCGAAGATTAGGATTGGAGCCAGCTCGCTCTCCATGGCTGCGTTAAGGAATGAGAACGCCTCTATGTCCAGTAGGTGGACCTCGTCTATGAAGAGGACGCCGGGGATTATCTCACCCGTCCCCTCCTCGACCCTCCTCTTCACCATCTCATCCACCTCCCTCCTAACCTCCGGGTCTATCTCCCTGCTCGGGGGCTGGCCGAAGAGCATGCTGAACAGTCCTCCGCCCCTACTCTTAGCCGATAGCTGGTCCAGGTCATGCAGCGTCAGGACGTAGACGAACTCCTTATCCTTCTCCACGGGCCCGCTCGGCCTCGGCACAGGCTTCTCGTCGAGGGCGGCCAGCTCGTATCTCTCCGAGGCGTTCTCCGAGCGCCCCACCCTAACCACCCTACCTGTCTCCGCATCTATGTTGATAACGTCTCCCACGGTTATTCCCTGGCTGAGTAGGTAGGATGCTATGGTGGCCCCAGCCCTGAAGGTCCTCCTCTCATCCTTGGTCTCCAACGTGATTATGACGTGGTCTGGGACCTCCTGGTATGGGTTGTAGGGATGCTTGCGTGTCTTGACCTCGAGCTGCGTCACCTCGCCCTCATAGACCCTCCTCCTCTCCCTCAGCCTGACGCCTATGGCCTTCCTCATAGCCTGGGTTAAGACCTCGGTCTTCTTAAGCTCGGACGAGTATATCTCGGAGCCGCTTATCGCCACGAAGGGGACATCCTTACCGAGTTCACGTGCTATGGCGTAGGCTATGGCCGTCTTACCAGTCCCGGGCGGGCCTGCGAGCAGGACAGCCCTCCCAGCCATCTTCCCCTCCTTAATCATCCTCACGACTATCCCTGCGGCCTCCCTGGCGGTCGTCTGGCCCACAAGCCCGTCCCCGACAGGCCTCGCCTTAAGGCCCTCCAGACCCAGGCCCTTGACATGGCTGTGAGCTCCAACCCGTGTAAACCTCTCACCCCTAAACTCGGTGATGTCCTCGATAGACATTCTCCCACCCTCATGGATAGCGGACCCGCCTGGATAAAGACTTTAACCGCTTCCAAGCATGGCGTCGAGGACCCTTTACATCCTTCTCAGGAAACCCCCTCAAGCATCCTATGACGTATTGGTGGAGAGCCTGAAACCCCGAGGGTAAGACCTGCCATATACTTGAACACGGCTTAACAATATGACTGGCGGCGTGCATGTTTCTTGGAACTTGCATCAAAACAGAAGCCACACGAATCCTATTTCACTCAAGCGGAGATTAAATTTTTTACAATCTCGGGTTTATGTTTCTCGGGCATTCGTGGAGGTATCGCTATGAGGGTTGGATGGTTCTTGGTGGGGATTTATCCTAGGAGTGAGGGGCTGATTAAGGGTTTCAGGGCCCTCGCTAAAGGCCGGCTGTCCGTGGAGGAGCTTAGGAGGAGGGTTCTGGAGGAGGCTGAGAGGGTTGTTAGGCTCCAGTCGGACCTGGAGGCCGAATACGTTATAGATGGGATGCTCGATTGGCATGACCTTCTTAGGCCCTTCGCCGAGACGTGGGAGGGCGTCGAGCTTGATGGGTTGGCCCGATGGTTCGATAACAACACATTCTACAAGAAGCCCATTCTAAGGTCTCCGAGCCGTAGAGCCTCGATTATGGGGAGATACCTCCACCCGGAGATACTCGTGGGAATGAGGTCGAAGCTAGTCCTTCCAGACCCCTACACCTTCACGGCGCTATCAGAGGTCAAGGCAAGATTCGAGGACACGTTGTTCTCGGTCGCAGAGGCCCTAAACGAGGAAGCCAGGGAGATATACTCCAAGCTGGGGCTAGGCCAGATACAGCTAAGCGCACCATACCTAGTGTGGAGAAGACTCGGCGAGGACGACCTCGAGCTCGCCAAGCAGGCCGTCGATAGGGTCTTCAAGGGCGTAGGATGCGAGAGGATGATACACCTGTTCTTCGGAGACGCCCTCAACGTCCTCCCAGGCATCCTCGACTTCTCCGTGGATGTATTGGGCTTCGACCTAACCTCGACCAACATACGTGAGCTGGCGGAGTATAGTGTGGATGGGGGAGTTGCCCT
>JAHSRM010000087.1 GCA_021650775.1 Candidatus Benthortus lauensis | reverse complement strand
TCTCCAAGACCCTCAAGGTAAGCTACCCAACCATCTACCGCCACATAACCCTCCTCAAGAAAGCAGGCATAATCAAAATCTACGAAGTAGGACGCTCAAGGGTCATAGCATTAACGAAGCCCGAGGAGATACGGAAGGTTCTCGCATTAATTAATGAGCTTAAACCCGAGAAATAATTTTATGAAAACATAAAATTTTCTTCCACAAATCCTTAAAATAAAGTGTGTTTTCCTGAGAGATAAGTTTGCGGAGGCGAAGCTATGAGTTATAGAGCTAGTGTTTGGGTGGCCACGGCGGCGCTCCTGGCGGCCTTGGCGGTGGTCCTCGACCTCCTGAGAGTCAAGATTAATTATCCTCTGCTGCCGTTCCTCACCTTCAACCTCTCCGAGATTCCTGTGGTGCTGGCCTTCCTCCTCATGGGCTTCAAGGCCGGTATGGTCGTGGCTTTTGCCCAGTGGTTCGCCCTCAACCTCGGGGTTCCTTTCCAGCCTGGCGTCGGCCCGCTTATGAAGCTCCTCGCCGTAACCTCGATGCTTGTGGGGCTCTATGTTGGTGGGAGGTTCTGGAGGAGGGGTGAGCCTCTCAGGGGTAGGCACGTGGCCCTGATGACTGTCCTGGGCGCCTTGGTCAGGGTCTCGGCCATGGCCCTCGCCACATTCCTACTCTACTACATAATCTTCCCCGAGAGATACCTCTCCTTCGCAGGCAAGGTCCTTGGAAACGTCCTCGGGCTACAGGTCGAGTCGGCGCTCCTCCTCACGCTAATCATGGTTGCCCTTACCTCGCTCTTCAACCTCCTCCACACACCCCTCTCGGTAATCCCGGCTGCGGCAATCTACAAAGCCTACGTCAAGGCTACGGGGAGGCAACCTGCCTTAGAAGAACAGCGACACCGGGCATAGGCTTGCCCGCCAGAAACCGTATCAAGGCTCCTCCGCCGAGGCTCACGTAGGAGAAGTCCTCGAACCTCATCCCAAGCATCTTTAACGCTGTTGATGAGTCTCCTCCCCCGATGAGGGTGAACGCCCTACTCCTCCTCAGAGCCTCATAGATAATCCTCGAACCCAGCCTAAACTCTGGGAGCTCATAGGCGCCCGCAGGCCCCTTAACCACCACTGCCTCATCCTCCCTCAACTCCCTGATGATTCCCCCATAGAGTTCGGCGGTCCTCCTACCTATATCGAGTATTAGGCCTGGTGCAGGCAGGTCCCCGACATCCACCTCCACCCTCCCTCCATCAACCCTGCAGGCAACATCTATTGGTGTTAGAACCCGGTCTCCTAGAGCCTCCCCGAGGGCCTTGACCCTCCCGGCAAGCTCCATGAAGCCCTTCTCCCTGAGATACCTGAGGCTCGGCTCCCCTAGGTCGTGGCCACGTGATAGTAGGAAGAGCTGGCCAAGTATCCCTGCGGTTAGAAGCCTCCTAAGTCTCCCAGACCTCCATAGAGCCTCTATAACCTCTATGCAGTCCTTGGGCTTGTTGCCGCCCGTGAAGAGCGTTATCTCCCTATCCTTCTCAAGTATCTCGGAGAGTGCCTTGAGCTCCCTCTCCATGACCCTTCCAGCGACCGTTGGGAGAACCTGGGGGAAGCCTACTATGGATGCGTGGCTGCGGTGGGAGACCGAGAATGCGTCGAGGACGAAGACGTCGGATAGGGGTGCGAGGGATGAGACGAGCCTGCTCCTCGCATGGGTCTCGGGGTCCGCCTCACGGGTCTCCTCCTCAAGAAACCTAACATTGTCAAGGAGAATCACCTCACCCTCCCCCATACCCATTATAGCCTCCCTGGCAGCATCACCAATTACATCTGGAACATACCTGACATCCCTGTTAAGATACTTTGAGAGAATCTCGGCGTGCTGCTCGAGGGGTAGGAAGTCCGGCTCACCCCTCCTGCCCTGATGAGCCAGCACAACCGCTTTCCCACCCTTGGCCGCAACCTCCTCAACGGTCTGGGCATGGGCCCTAAACCTTTCATTATCCCTCACCCTACGGGTCTCGGGGTCTATTGGGGAGTTAAGGTCAACCCGTATGAGGACTGTCTTTCCTTGGGGGTCTATGTCGTCGAGGGTTGGGAACTTCATGGAATCCCCTCTCGGGCGATTCTGGAGACTATGTCCACCAGCCTGTTGGAGTATCCCCACTCGTTGTCATACCATCCGAGAATCTTGACCAGGTCGTTCCTCCCCTCGAGGATGGTTATGCTCGCTCCATCTATGATGCATGAGTGGGGGTTCCCTATTATGTCGGCTGAAACTATCGGGTCCTCCGTGTATTCCAAGATATCCTTCATCTCATTTTCCGCAGCCCTCCTATACGCCTCCCTAACCTCCTCGACGCTCACCTCCCTCCCAAGCAAGGCTACCAAATCCGTTATCGAGCCATCGGCAACAGGAACCCTGAGGGCGAGACCATGCATCTTACCCTTAACCTCAGGGATAACAAGATGGAGAGCCTTAGCCGCACCTGTGGTGGTCGGGATTATGGAGAGGGTTGCGGCCCTGGCCCTCCTCAGGTCCTTGTGGAATAGGTCGAGCAGCCTCTGGTCATTCGTGAATGCGTGGACCGTCGTCATGTATCCCTTCCTTAGGCCGAAGTTGTCTAGGAGGACCTTCACCATGGGTGCCAGGCAGTTGGTCGTGCATGATGCAGCCGAGATAACGTCATGTCTCCCGAGGTCGAGGGCGCCGTCATTCACTCCCGGGACTATGGTTACGTCTGCGTCCTTGGAGGGCGCGGAGATTAAGACCTTCTTCACGGTGTCCCTAAGATGCTTCGCTGCATCAGACCTCGCAGTGAATCTCCCCGTGGCCTCGACCACCAGGTCTACGTCCTCCTCCCCCCAGGGAATCTTGGAGGGGTCAGGCTCCCTGAACGCCCTAATCTCCCATCCATCCACGCTTACATGACTCTCCGAGAAGCCAACCTCATTAGACAGCCTACCATGAACCGAGTCATACTTCAGGAGAAAGGCGACGGACCTGGTATCGAACAAGTCATTAAAGGCAACAACCTGGAATCTCCTACCATACTCAGGGCTCCTCAAGGCAGCCCTAAGGAAGAGCCTCCCAATCCTACCCATCCCATTAATCCCAACACGCAGCATCGATACGAAATATGTTCACCAAACTTTTAATTATTACGTTAAACACGCATGAAATTTCGGAAAAATTAGACATAATTCAGAAAATCGTATGAATCTGCATACCATCTCATACATGCAGGTCTTTCAGGCCTGGAAAATAGTGCATAATGGTTATATGTGCATATAGGGGATGTAATAGTATGCATAAGCATAGGACGAGCATAGAGTTTCCAGCCGATTTGTGGGATGCTCTGAAGGCTCATGTTCCTCCTAGGAAGAGGAGCGCCTTCATCATCGATGCGGTTAGGGAGAAGCTGATGAGGGAGTCTCTTAGGGCCTTGATTCTCTGCGGTGGCCCCGGGATAGGTATGCGTCCCCTCACCGTCAGCATCCCGAAGCCCATGATGCCCGTGGGATACAAACCCCTCCTGGAGCACCTAATCCTCAAGCTCAAGAAGCAGGGAATATACAGCTTCATCCTGGCGGTCGGCTACCTGGCCGAGCACCTAATCAGGTATTTTGGGGACGGCTCTGGGCTGGGTGTAACGATAGATTACTCGATTGAGGAGAAGTCTATGGGGACGGGTGGGGCGGTGAAGCTCGCCGAGAAGAAGCTGAACAGCACCTTCCTAACCATAAACGGAGACATAATCTTCGACGACCTCAACATCTCCAGGCTCGTGAAGTATCACAGGGAGAAGGATGCCGTGGCCACCATGGTCCTGACCCGCGTAGATGACGCCAGCAGGTTCGGCCTCGTCTCAATGGATGATGACGGAAGGGTTATAGCCTTCAGGGAGAAGCCACGGCACCCAGCCCCAGGCCTCGTGAACGCAGGAATCTACGTCTTCGAGCCTAGCATATTCGAGTATATCCCCGCGGGTAAGCCCGCCTCGCTTGAGGAGGAGGTCTTCCCGGACCTGGCAGACGAGGGCAAGCTCTACGCATACGTCCATAACGGGTATTGGGTCGACGTGGGTGAGCCAGAGGACTATGAGAAGGTTGTGAGAGACTTCTTCAGCGGGGTCCTCCCATAACCCGCTTAAAAATACGCAATAATGTGTTGAATCTCACGTTTTATGAATTGACTTGACGGCAAGTAGTTGAAGATGACGAGGCTAAGCCTTGCAATCGCCTCCTCAGCAGTCTTCGGAGCCCTTGCATCGGTTCTCGCCGCCCTGCCCCTGAGCTTCCCCTTCCCCGTAATCCCCTACCTAAAGTTTGATGTGGCGGAGATACCTGTCTTCCTGGCGTTCCTGGGGTTCGGGCCTATCCCCGGGTTTATATCGGCCCTGACATATTGGGGTATCCTGAACCTTGTGGGCGAGTTCGTCCCGATTGGGCCTGCCATGAAGTTTCTGGCCGTGGTCTCCACCTTGACGGGTATCTGGGCTGGCCTGAGGCTCTCGAGGAGCTATAGGCTGGGAGTCCCCCTCTGCTTCACCCTCGGCATAACACTCAGGGTCCTGGTCATGACCCTCGCAAACTACGTCGTCCTGGTAATCCTGTTCCCAGAGTTCCTCGAGTTCGCAGCATACATGGTCTCGCATAGCCTCGGGGTGCAGCTGGAGGCTGGCCTCTCAGCCCTCATACTGGTCCTGGTCTTCACGGCTATATACAACGCCCTCCACGTCTTCCTGAGCCTCGTCCCCTCCATATTCCTCCTAAACTTCATGATAAGGGATGGGTTGTTCCTGAGCTTTGCGAGGCCATGGTTCTATGCGAGGATTAAGAGGAAAGGTTAGGGCTGCTTCTCAGCCAGCTCCTCAGCCTTCCTCAACGCCTTCTCCCCAAGCCCCCTGGGAATCCTACCCTCCTCAACAGCGTTCTCAAGCTTCTCAGCGTCAATTATCTCCGAGCGTGAATCGGGGTAAACAACCACATCCACCTCCAGGTCGAAGTAGTGTATATGGTCTGGGTAGAGGGCCACGGGCGTGCAGACATTATAGTATGTCCCCTTGAGGTTTCCGGAGATGTCGAAGTATCTTGTCTTGGTATACCATTCCATCAGCTTTGCCTCGGTTATTGCGTAGTCTCCCGGGGACTTGGGGACGTTGAGTCCATCGTAGGACCCGCCTCCCATGATTCTCCTCTGAATCTTCACCTCACCGCTTCCTCGCCACACGGTTTTGCCCGGCCTTAGCTTTAGCGTGGTTCCGTCGGGTTTGTCGTGGAGTATCTTGACTACAACCCCCCTCCTGGGGGACATGCGGGCGACCATATCCTCGAAGAGCCTCGAGACATCTCCCTCGGACGCTACCCCCTGCTCTACCAAGTCCTCCGCAAAGCTTACGAGGGTTGAGAGGGCTTCTCCCCCAGCCCTACAGTAGTGGTGCCAGGGAACCGTGTAGGCCACCTCGGACCTCACCTCATCCAAGACCTTCTTCGAATGCGCTGGGAACCCTATCCTAGCCCTCGCCAGGTCTCCGTCATCCCTCCTGAGGACCAGGGTGTCCCCAATCCTCTTAGTGATATGCTCCACGGCTTCGTCCACGGCCTCCCTCAAGCCCCTCAACTCGACGTAATGCCTGTTCCTGAGGTTCTCCTGGATTAGGATGTCGGCCTCGCCCCTGTCCTCCGCCCCGAACCTCTCACGCTGAGACCTCGTGGGATTCGTCAGCTCGAAGCCTCCGTCAAGTAGAACCTTGATGAGGGCCGTTGAGTATATCCCCCTTATTGCGAACCTCATGGCCCCGGTTAGATGGGCTTCAAGTTACGGTCTTGACGGGTTGGGGAAGCCTCCCAATCTTCTCCCTGACGGGCTTGGGCCAGTCATCGAAGCTGAATCCATGCCTGGCGAGGAACCCCGCCGCCCACCTGGTTAATCCGTGGCCCACGCACCCTGTCCATATCTCCCTGCCCTTAGCCTCCTTTATCCTGAAATTCTTGACATAGAAGTCCTTATGGACCGTTGCGGCGGTTATCTCGAGCCACTCGGCCTTGTCCCTCGGGCCACGGTAAGGTAGGTAGACCTCCACGTCAAGGGTTGGAACCCTGTTTATGTCCGAGACATCTATCATGCGTTTCGACGCCTCCTCGGGTGAGAGGAAGAAGGGCGCCCCCGCCACTATCCTCCACTCCATGTCGAGTTCCTTGTCCAGCAGCTCGACGGTTAGGTCGGTTACCTTGTTCCTTATCTCGACTGCGTCTTGGGGTGAGGCGAGGAAGACCATCTCCATCCTCCAGAACTCGTTTGTCCTGACTATGCCCTCGACTCCTCCGGCCTCGTTCCTCCAAGTCCATCCCCCCAGGAGGTCGTATGCCTTTACCGGGAGGTCCTCGAGCCTGACTATCTCTCCGCTGAAGTATTGGTAGAAGGGCGGGCATTGAACAGCCTCCATCACGTATCCCGGGTTCTCCAGCTTCTCCCTCAAGAGGTCCACCCTCAGCTCCCTCTTCAAAGTGTATTCCCTCTTGAAGTCGTCGAGTGCGTGCGGGTCCCTTGGGGGTGCGCAGACATAGAAGAGTCCCTCGGGCAGGTGCTCCACGTATGTGGTTAGCTTCTTGAAGACCTCCATGGGCATGAGGCGTGGGAACATCCACTCCTCGAATCCAAGGGGCTTGGCCACCCTCTCGATTATCAGCTCCGACAAGGCTCTCAGGAGGGCTGTCATAGGCGGCCCGAATATCCACTGACCTCTCCCGGGATACCTCTTAATCCACCCGAGTCTCTCGGCCTCCGACGCTATCTCCTTGTCAAGCTTGAAGGGTTTTTCCTCCCCCTGCTTCAGAACCGTTCCGAAGGGTGCGAGCCTGCCCTCCGCCCTCTCCTCGACCTTCTCCTCAACCCTCACGAGCTTGACCGCCCTGTCGATTACCCTGTTCTTGATGTCCTTGTCGCTCAGGTTTCTGAAGATTAGGTGGAGCTGCCCGTTCTCTTCGCTTACCTCCGCAACGCCTTTCAGAAGCTCCTCGGCCCTCTCCCTGCCAACGTGGCCGCCCGAGACCCACACCTCAACCACCTCTGCCACCACATCCCTCACACCAACCCTCCTAGGCCCAACCTTCCCTGCCAGAATATTCTTGAACCTGAGGAGGGCGTCATGGGCCCTCACGGCACGTCCCGAGAATATCCTAACCTTTAGGCGTCTCCCCTCACCCCCATACTCGGCTATCACGGCAGCCTCCCCGGGCTCGTTTCTGGCACCCTTCCTGAATGACTCGTTCGCCTCCTTGACCGCCTCACCTATCTCGCCCATAACCCTGCTGATATCCGATGTCAGCTCTATGTATCCCTCGAGGCGAAACCTAAGCTCCATGAGTCCCGTGAAACCCTGGACAGCTCAGGCAATATATCTATTGCCTCACCCTTACCTTGGACTCGCCGACGAGGGCCTTAACCCTCTCCACAAATTCTTGGAAGCGGGTCCCGGGAAGATACACGGCATAGTCCTCCTTCTTTCCACCCACCCTAATCAGCCTAAGACTACTTGAGCCAATCTCAAGCAGCTTCACCAAATCGTATGGGAGATACTCCTTGAACTTTATGCTCCATATGCCCATTCTCTTCCTGAGTTCCTGGAGGGCTTCCAAGGCCTCCTCCAAGGTTGGTTCTCCAAGCCGAAGCCCCCTAAGGACTTCTTCATCACGTCTCCTCTGATGTTTGAAGAGATACTCGTAGAGTGTTGAGAGTATGGGTCCCCAGAAGAGGTGGGAGAGGGGGTCTCCTTCACCGAAGGTCTCATGTATTGTTTCCTGCCTCCATGGCGGGACGTTGTCGACGTGGCTTGTCTCCACTATGGCTACTCCGTGGCTGGTAAATAATAGGAAGTGGCGGATGTATCCTCCGCCGAGGGTTCTCAGGGAGAAGACCTTCTTCCAGGCATCTAGTATTATCTGGACCTTCTCATGCCTCATCGCTGTTTCTTCTGGCGTTTCCCTTTCCCGAGCTTGGCTGGCTCTAGGTTGAAGACTATTGTCTTGAGGACGGTCATCTCGTCTATCGAGTATCCTATTCCTTCTCTGCCTATCCCTGAGTCCTTGACTCCTCCGAAGGGGAAGAACCCTACACCGTGCCTCGGCATGTCGTTTATGGTTATCTCGCCGACCTTCATGGCCTTGGCTATCCTCCACATGTTGTAGAAGTTGTTGGTGAAGATGCAGGAGTCGAGGCCGTATCTCGACTTTCTGGTTATCTCTATTGCCTCCTCCACGCTCTTTATACGCTTAATCACCACCACGGGGCCGAATATCTCCTCCCAGAGAATCTTGGCGTCCTCGGGAACCCTGTCGAGAACCGTTGGGGCATAGTATGCTCCCTCCATGTATCCTCCCATGAGCAGCTCAGCCCCCTTATCCAAGGCATCTTTAACAAGCGAGTGAACCCTCTCGGCTGCACCCGAGTCGATTAGAGGCCCCATCATGACGTCGTGGATTCTCGGGTCTCCCCACTTCCACTGCCTCGCCCTCTCTAAGACGTTATTCACGAACTCGTCTGCGACGGACTCCATTACGAGGACGGAGCTGATGGCGTCGCATCTCTGGCCGCTGTTGGCGAAAGACCCGTCCACGCACTTGGTTGCAGCCAGCTTTAGGTCTGCGTCCTCCAGCACTATCGCATACGCCTTCCCACCTAGCTCAAGGTGCATGTGCTTCATACCGCTGACCCTGTATAGCTCCTTCCCAACCTCCGTGCTCCCTGTGAATGATACGACTCCGACCGATGGATGGGAGGCTATCTCGGAGCCTATCCTGCCCGGGCCTGTGATTACCTGGAAGACTCCGTCGGGGAGGCCTGCCTCCTGGAGGACCTTTGCGAAGAGTAGGAGGGTTATCGGCGTGTAGCTGGAGGGCTTGGCGACCACTGAGTTCCCCGAGACGAGGGCCGGGATAATCTTCGCCGCAGGTATGTATAGCGGGTAGTTGAAGGGGCCTATCGCAGCGACCACTCCTACAGGCTCCCTGATAACGAGGGCTATCTTCCCAGCGGTGTCATGGGACCAGTCGCCGGGGATGTATTCGCCGAATATCTTCCTCGCCTCCTGCATGGTCATCCTCATCCTCTCCATCGTTGCCTTGACCTCGCTCTCGGCGTTATGCCTCGGCTTACCCCCATCTATGACGAGGGCGTCCACGAAGTAGTCGAAGTTCTCACGCATAATCTCTATGGCGTCCAGGAGTATGCTTATCCTCTCTATCGCCGCTATGCTCCTTATCTTGGGCTGGTTCTTCTCAGCGGTTTCAACGGCCCTGACCGCATCCTCCTTGGAGGCCCTTGAGACATAGGCTATCACGCTCCCGTCTATTGGCGAGTGGGTGGGCTGGAACTCCTTACCAGAGCTATACTCCCATCTCCCATCTATGAACAGCTTGAACCTCGGCACGCCATCCACAACCTCATATATGTCCTCGAAGATTCCTCCAAGCCTCAGCCTCGCAGGCCCAAGACCCTCATCCCGAACAAGCTCAACCTTCTCGACCATTTGCGAAGAGAAGCCATATGCATACATAAAAACTTTATATTGTATCTCAGACCCCCGCCCCCTCAGAACAGTATTCTAGGGGTAATACTGGGCGAAGCCCCTCCATCCGAGATAAATTAACAATTAATATCTGGCGGGTTCCCTTGGTGTTGGAGGAGAGGGTATGTCGTTTAGGATGCGTCTGCCAAGCGCCGACTATTTCTCGGACCTCGTGAAGGCCATCCACGCTATTGTGGATGAGGGGACCTTCCAGATTACCTCCGAGTCTATTAGGCTTGTGGCCATGGACCCGGCCCACATCTCCTTGGTGGATTTCGAGCTGAGCAACTCGGCCGCCGAGGAGTATGAGTGCAGCGGGGAGATGAAGATGACTGTGAGCATATCGGAGCTGATGAAGTTCCTGAAGAGGGCCAAGAAGGGGGAGAGCCTAATCCTGACCTACAACGACGAGACAAAGAAGCTTAGCATAACCCTGATAGACGCAACAGGCTCACGTGAGAGAACATTCACCCTCAATACCCTCGAGACCGTGGAGACAAGAACCGCAACACCGAACCTAACATTCGACGCCAAGGCGAGGGTGAACACAGACGCAGTCAAGGACGCAGTTAAGGACAGCAGCCTTGTAAGCGACTACGTGAAGATAACCATAGCCCCCGAGGAGGTGATATTCCTAGCCAAGGGGGAGCTCGGGACCGTTCAGACCAAGCTGACCAAGATGGGCGCCACCGTCTACGACATAGAGACCGACAAGGAGGTCTGGGCACACTTCAGCATAAGCTACCTCGACAAGATAGTCCGCCCCGCCTCGGAGCTCAGCGACGAGATGGTGATGGAGCTCTCAACCAACAAGCCCATAAGGCTCGGGTTCCCCATACCCTCAGGAAAGCTTGAATACCTTATCGCTCCGAGGATAGAGGGAGAGTAAAGTAGAATAACATCCTCGGGACACTATCAATGGATACACGAGGGGCGGGATAAAGGGCTTTATGAGAGAGTGTGGAGAGATTTGAGGGTTCTCATAATAGGTGTAGGAGCAGTAGGCTCCGTTATAGCCAAGCATCTGGCCAGGAGCGAGGAGGTCTCCGAGCTAATAATAGCCGACAAAAGCATCGAGAGGGCGAAGCTGGTGGCCTCCGAGATAGGGCGGAAGAAAATCACCCTAAAGAGGGTGAATGCGGCTGACTCAAGGAAGGTGTCAAGCCTTGCGAGGAACGCCGACCTACTGATTAACGCAACCCTCCCACGCTACAACATACCCCTAATGAAGGCATGCCTTGAGGCGGGGACACACTACATAGACCTGGCAAGCGACGACACAGACGAGCAGCTAGAGTTTCATGAGAGGTTCAAGGAGGCGGGATTAACGGCGATAATCTGTATGGGCGAGGACCCCGGGATATCCAACATACTTGCGAGATACGGCGCAGACCAGCTCTCCAAGACCCTTTCCATCAAGATTAGGGACTGCGAGTCAAGTATAATCAAGGGTATGCGGAGCCACCTAACCCCACTCTTCTCCAAGGAGGTATACTTCAGCGAGCTCTCGGAGTCTGCCTACATATATCAGAATGGCAGGATTAAGCGTCTCCCACCCCTAAGCGGATACGAGGAATACGAGTTCCCCCCACCCATAGGTAGGCTACCCGTCTACGCAGTCTCCCACGAGGAGGTCTTCACCCTACCCAGATACATCAAAGGAGTCAGATACGTGGACTTCAAGCTCTTCATCCCACCCGACGTGGTCCAGATACTCAGGGTCCTCAAGGTCCTAGGGCTTCTTAGCAGGAAGAAGGTAAGGGTCGATGGGCAGGAGATATCCCCGGCCAAGGTCCTCTACGCCGTCCTACCTGAGCCCGAGGAACTCATAGGAAAGGTGTCCGGGTATGCGGGTGTGGTGGTCGAGGTGGCGGGGAGGCAGGGAAGGAAGCCCATCAAGCAGATACTATACACCATCATGAGCCACGAGAAGGCATACAAGGAGTTCGGGACAACCGCCACAGCATACCTAACAGGCACACCGCCAGCCATAACAGCCCAACTAATCGCAAACCAGGTAATCAAGACCCGGGGAGTAGTCCCCCCAGAAGCACTCCCACCCGAACCCCTCCTCCAAAAACTAACAGAACACAAAATAACAATAACCAACCTAACAATCCAGGAAACCGTGATAAAAATCAAGAAAACCTAAAATAACCACAGAGCAAAGAAACACAGCGAGGGGCCGTGGTCTAGCTTGGCTATGATTCGCGGCTCGGGCCCGCGAGGTCCTGGGTTCGAATCCCAGCGGCCCCACCTATCTGGGGGAATGGATATTAGGTTGGGGTTTTCTGGATGTCTGGGTTGAGGGTGCTGGGTCCTCCGAGGGGGATGGACGACCTCCTCCCAGATGACTTTGCCTTGAAGCATAGGGTTGTTGAGGTTATCAGGGAGGTCTTTAAGCTCTTCGGCTACCTGGAGGTGGAGACACCCACAGTCGAGTATTATGAGCTGTTCGCAGCCAAGTCGGGCGAGGAGATACGGGAACGCATGTTCGACTTCAGGGACAAGGCTGGCAGGCACCTGGTCCTAAGACCCGAGGTAACCGCCTCCATAGCGAGGCTCATGTCCACAAAGCTTAAGGCCGCCCCCCTGCCGATAAGGCTCGGATACATAGCCGACTGCTATAGGTATGATGAGCCTCAGTGGGGGAGGAAGAGAAGGTTCTGGCAGGGAGGGTTCGAGCTCTTCGGGAGCAGGAGCCCTTTGGCGGACGCCGAGATACTTCAGGCCAGCTACGAGGTTTTCGTGAGGCTTGGGATGAAGGACCACTTCTTCAGGGTGGGGCATGTGGGAATCCTGAGAAGCATCCTCACAGACTATAATGTGGAGGAATCTGTTCAGGACAGAATCCTAACCATGATTGACAGGGGCATGGAGGCCGAGGCATTCAACGCCATGAGGGAGAACGGGGTGGATGAAGACGGGGTAAAGGCGGTGGAGGAGCTAATCAGGCTCAAGGGAGAGGAGCGTGGAGAAATATTCTCCAAGGCATCCGACATATTGTCGCCTTGGCGTGAAGCAGGGAAACACCTAGAGGAGCTTAACACGATAATCGACTCAGCCGTCGAGTATGGAGTAAACTCCAAGATAATCGTGGAGCCGGGTATGGCCAGGGGACTCGAATACTATACGGGATTCATATTCGAGCAGGGTGTCCCGGAGGCAGACGTATCCCTAAACGGTGGAGGAAGATACGACAAGCTCGTGGAACTCTTCGGAGGAAAACCGACGCCCGGGGTTGGATGCGCAATAGGAATCACAAGGATAACACACTACCTATCCGAGAAACGTGGAGTAAGGCAGCGTGCAAAGAGACCATGCACACTCCTCGTAGGAATCCAGGCATCCGAGAGATACATCTCAAGGGTCGCCGGAACCCTCCGTAGAATGGGAATCCCAGTAGAAGTTGAGGTGACTGGGAAGCGTCTCCCAGCAGCGATAGAATACGCCCTAAAATCGGGGATAAAATACTTGGTAATCGTGGGCTCGAGGGAGGAGTCGAGGAACACTGCGTCGGTCAGGGATTTGGAGAGGAAGACTCAGGTAGAGGTAAGCCTTGATGAAGGTGGGCGTCTGGCGGAGATGCTGGGAGAGAGGATATGCTGACGATTCCGGTTGGAAGGGTGATGGAGGCCGCAGCGGTAATAGCCGTAATCACGTTAATCTCCCTTAGGCTAAAGTTTCTTGACAGAAAGGGGTTAGCCGCCTCGGTCATAGTAGGGTTCCTCGTCTACGCATTTGGGGGAAGAATATACTTTGCAGCTCTCTTCCTATTCTTCATAGTCTCCTCGGTTGCCACGGTCTATAGGGTTAGGAGGGTTAGGCTAGATTATGTGGAGAAGTCCTGGGAGAGGGGGTGGAGGAATGTGGCGGCAAATGGGTTAACAGCATCTCTGACAGCGGTCATATCATCATTCTACGCAAGCTGCAACCCCATGGTTCTCGCATCCTATTTAGGTGCAATCGGAACATCATTTGCAGACACCCTCGCCACCGAGATAGGCCTGCTCTCGCCTAGGAACCCTAGGCTGATAACCAGCATGAAGGGAACCCAGCCTGGAACCCCTGGAGCGGTCTCCACATACGGATACATGGGAAGCATCCTGGCCCTCACTGCCCTCACACCCTTCCCAATACTATGCGGCCGCCAAGACCTAATCCCAATACTCTTCATATCAGGCCTCATAGGGGTAACAGCTGACAGCCTGCTCGGGGCAACAATCCAAGCACAATACAGGTGCAATAGTTGCGGAAAAATAGTTGAGACACAGACTCACTGCGGGGTAGGGACGGAACATGTGAAGGGCTTAAAGATAATAGATACACATATGGTTAACCTGGTTTCCACCGTGATTGGAGCGTTGGCCGCAGCCCTCTTCACGCTGCTCTTACAAAAAATATAGGTTTGAAGGCTACATTCCGCCCATCATTATGCTGAACTTCACCATCACTATCTTATCGTCTATCTTGACGGGTCCATCGGGTCCTGGGAACTCATAGACCCCGTCTCCATTATCGTAGTGTAGCATGGCTATCAGTTCTTTCTGGCCCTCGTATCCCTCTACCTTGACCTTCACCCTCTCCAGCTGCCCGAATAGGAGGCCGCTGAAGCCGATAACCTTTCCAGGCTTCCCCTCCTCGGTTACAAGATGTATGGCCACGTATCCAGGCTTGTCGAGATAGAGGCCGTCGATGGTGACCCACCCGTCCATTATCTCCTGGTCGCTCACCGCTATGCTGGGAACAGTCTGAATCACCTTAAACTTCACTTGGGCGATGACTCCGGCAACCTTGACAGGATTATCGGGTCCCGGGAACTCGTATCTTCCATCCCCGTTGTCGTAGTGTAGCATTGCTATTAGCTCCCCTCTACCCAAGTAGTCCTCAACCTTAATCCTGATGTTCTCGACTTTACCGCTGATTAGGTCGGAGCGCCCTATCACTTTCCCCGGCTTCCCATCGAGTTTAACCTGGTGTATGACTATGTATCCTGGCTTATCCAGGTAGGCTTGATTGATTATCACGTTTCCATCCATTATCTCCTGGTCTGCCACGAATATGCTTGGAGCGGCCTCCATAGCCATCTCCTCGGTAACGGTCTGGGTCACCGTCTGCGTTACGGAGATTGTCTGGGGCTGGATAGTCGATAATGCTACTCCATAACCCGCCAATATCCCCACCACAAGCCCTACAACCGCAACTACCGCAGCCAAACTACTAGACACGCCCCTCATATCCTTAAACACCTAGATAGCCGATTAAAGGCAAATTGGTTTAAGATTTTTCCAAAATTTATCCAAAATCTGGTTTTAGGGTGGAAAGGGTCATATATACTTGAAGATGCCTTTATGGCTAAGAGACTTGTCTAGGAGGTCGCTGAAGAACCTGTTCTGGTATGTCTTCGTAGCCACTAGGGGAGGCCCTACAAGGACCCGTCTCATGCTCCAGATAATACGGAACCCCTCCAACGCCAGAAGGCTCTCCGAAGCCCTACAACTAGACTACACGACAATCCGGCACCACCTAGAGGTCTTGGAGCGGAACGGCCTGGTAACCAGCCAGGGAAACAAGTATAATCGAATCTACTTCCCCTCCCCCCTAATCGAGTATAACCTAGATTTATTCGAGGAGATTTGTGAGAAAATTTATAACAGGGCTGACCTCAGGGAGATTAGAAGACGTAAGTGAGATAGAGATGGGCCCGATATGGATGACCGCTATCCTGCTGGCGCTCGCCACGACCATACTCTCCGCAATAATCCTATTCATATATGTGAGAACCCTGAGATATACTAAGTCAAAGCTCACGATAGGTCTCACACTCTTCGCAGCATTCCTCATAATACAGGGTATGCTGGCCCTCCACAGCTACACCCAGCTAGCGGCAAGGTTCGGGCCAGAGGTAGGGCTGCCATCCATGCTCCTAAGCCTCACACAGCTCCTAGCTATAGCATTCCTATTCATAGCCACATGGCAGTGAAAACCTTAAAGAGCAGGCCCACAACCCTAACAAACAGCAGGGCCCGTGGCCTAGCTTGGATAAGGCGGCGGCCTCCTAAGCCGCAGATCGGGGGTTCGAGTCCCCCCGGGCCCGTGAGGGGTTTAATTTTTAAGTAGGTTTTTACGGGGTATGTGGGGCTCTTCGGAGGTGAGAGTCTGAGTGGGGGAGATGAAGATTCTGGGGCGGCATCTGGTCGCAGAGCTTCATGGCTGCCCTCCGGAGAGACTCCTTGATCTCGACTTCGCCCGCCGTGTTCTCAGGGAGGCTGTGGAGCTTTCAGGCGCAACATATCTGGGTGAGTTCCACACGGTCTTTGAGCCTGGGGGCGGCGTAAGCGTCATCATAGCCGTGGCGGAGTCCCATCTCTCCATCCACACGTGGCCTGAGTATGGATACGTCGCCCTCGACATCTTCACATGCGGGGACAACACAGACCCATGGAAGGCGTATGAGCACGTCGTCTCGATGTATAAGCCGGAGAAGGTGAATGTGACGGAGATGAGGCGGGGGCTTATCGAGGTGGTCAAGGAGGTTGAGTAGCCGCCCCTCCACATACATAATGGAGTGGCTCAGCAAGAGCCTGGCGGTCCTCTACGGCCTAGAGGAGATACTCTACTCCGGGAGAACCAGGTATCAGAAGGTCGATATAGTCAGGACGAAGGATTACGGGTTGGCCCTGGTCCTGGACGGGCTTCTCCAGTCAGCGGAGATAGACGAGTTCATCTACCATGAGTCCCTCGTCCACCCTGTCATGCTCACCCACCCCAACCCGAGGGAGGTCCTAGTCATAGGAGGCGGCGAGGGTGCGACGATTAGGGAGGTTGAGAGGTATGGGGGCGTCGAGTCGATAACGATGGTGGATTTGGACGGCGAGCTAATAGATATCGTGAGGGAGAAGCTTCCCTCATGGTCCCAGGGAGCATTCGAGGATAGGCGTCTCAAGCTTGTTATATCTGAGGGGAGGAGTTTTCTTGAGAGCCAGCCCGACGAGTCATATGACGTGATAATAATGGATGCCACCGACCCCGTGGAGTGGGGGCCTGCCGCAAAGCTCTACACCAAGGAATTCTACTCCACCGCATACAGAAAGCTGAAGAGGGACGGGCTGCTTGTGACCCAGGCATCCTCCCTCTCCCACTCCCTCAGGACCTATCTCTCGATAATCCGGACCCTCGGGGAGGTGTTCCCGAAGACCTGCGGATACTCGGTCTACGTCAAGTCCTTCGCATCCATCTGGGGATTTGCGGTAGGCTCCAAGGCTGGTTTACCCTCGGAGCTTAGTGGAGGGGAGGTTGAGGAGAGGATTAGGGATAGGGGTGTCAGGGGCCTCAAATTCTACTCCGGGAGAATCCATGAAGCCCTATTCTCCCTCACCGAAGCACTCACAAGGAATTGGGGCGCCGAGACCCTAATCCTAACCGACGAGAAGATAGAGAGCGGTATCCAGCTCTAAAAGTAATATAGCCTTCCTCACCCTTCTTGGTGGAGCTGGTATGGCGATAGAGGGCGTTGAATGGATATTCGTGGCGGTCATAGTCATAGTCTTAATCCTCTGGGACCCCTCAAAGATACCCAAGATAGCGAGGGCTTTGGGCGAGGCGAGGAGGGAGTTCGAGAGGGCGTCCACGGAGCTTAGGACCGAGATAATCAAGGCCGGGCTTGAGGCAAGCGACGAGAAGCTAATAGAGGTTGCCAAGAGCCTTGGGATAGAGACCGAGGGGAAGACCAAAGACGAGATATCCGAGGAGATTCTGAGGAGGGCTGGAATAGCCTTAAATAATGAGGGGGAGTCTGGGCAGGAGAGCCGGTGAAAGGGCCTTGAGGAGACTCATACTCCCAATAACAATCACTATACTCATACTGGTCTCCCTGCTTCCACCCGTATCTCCACAAACCCAGCAGGCCTCCAGAGTAATCGAGCTAAACGAATACGGCCTCCTCTACGTCTCAGACACAGTTCCAAGAAGAGGAGACATAACCGAGATATCCTTTCCAAGGGAGCTTGTAAAATACATGGTGAATTACCGCTCAGAGGAGGACCCTGAACCCGAGCTAACGGTATCCGGCGACTTATTCACCATTAAGGTTAGATCAGGTTCGGGGGATGTGGTCCATCTAACAACAATATTCAGGGACATAGTTGAGAGGAACCCTGACGGCTCCTTCACCCTAAGCTTCCCGGTGTCGCCGATACTCCAGGAGGGCAGCGGCACCCTAAAACTCAGGGTAATCCTTCCAAGCGATACGACGGTCGTTGAGAGTTCCCCGGAGTTCCTCAAGGAGGTTGAGGGAGAGAAGGGCATACTTGAGGCTGAGCGTAAGGAGGTGGATTTCACGGACAGGAGTCCGCAGAGCCTTGCCGTAAACTTCAGGAGCGGGGACCTCAAGCTACTCGACATAACCGAGGCAACCCTGAGAGCGGACCTAACGGAGGGCACGTTCTCCCTCAAGCTAAGGATAAGGAACCTCGGAGGCTCGACCCTAAACACCCTCGTCATGAATCTACCCGAGGCCTCTAGGATAGTTGAGGTTAGGGACCCCTTGGGGAAGATTAGGGGGAGCTTCAACCTCGAGAAGAAGACCTTGACGGTGAATCTCAGGGAGGGGATAGACGAGGGTGAGGCAGGCTCCGTGGAGGTGGTCTTCAGGCCCGAGACCCCCTTGGAGAAGGGCGGCGGAACACTAAGCATAGGGCTAATCCTACCCCTCAACCTAACCGTTAGAGTGTATAACGTGGAGGCGGTCCTAAGCTCCGTGGAGATAGTCTCAACCGAGCCCGAGGCCGATAAGCTGGAGCGAATATACCCCGAGACCCTGGTGCTGGGATTCACGTTCACCCACATAGACCCCTTCAACTACCGTGGCATCCAGGCGAGGATAGACTACCGTGAATCGGTCGGCAGGTTCAGCATCCTGCCATACCTGTGGGCTGCGGCGATTATCGTGGCGATAGGCTCCGTGGTCTCGGTGTATGTTAGGCGTGGCAGACCCGAGGCGGTGGGGCCTGGCGGGGAGCTGCTCAGGGAGGCCGACACACTCTCAGCCGACTACCTCTCCGCAGCAGACCTGATAACCTCGCAGAAAATCCTCGATAAAGGGTTCATCCGCCCCAGGATACTTGAGCTGAGAAGCGATATGAAGAGGAGGGTTGGAAAGCTGGTGGCCCTGATAGGCGAGGTGAGGAAGACCATGCCTGGGATGGAGGACAGGCTCAGGGAGCTGGCCGACTCCGCTAAGAGGCTCGAGGAGGAGATAGACTCCCTCTGGATAGCCACCCACAGCTACCTAACCGGGAGGATGGGCAGGTCCGCATTCAGGAGGATAGCGGAGGACCATCTCAGGAGGATGAGGGAGACGCATAGACGCTTCACGGAGGCCCTGGAGGACATTAGGTCGAGGCTATCCTAACAGCTTCTCGGCGGCCTCCGCCACCCTCCTCTCAGGCTCCTCCATAATGCTCCTCAGCCTTGCCGACCTCCTCCTCCACCTCTCCGCCCAGGAATCCAGGTTCCCGAGAATCTCCCCGAGGGCTTTAACCAGGCCCCTGACACTCCTAACCCTTAGGACGAGGCCACGGCCGACAAGATACCTCAAGACCGTTGGAAGCCTCCCCGGATACACCGAGAGGTTCGGAACACCCATGAGCGCCGCCTCCTGGGTCATGGTTCCTCCACCGCCCACGAAGACCGCTGCGTGCCTGAGTATGGGTGGGCCTGGTAGAAGCCTCCTGACCACCAGGGCGTTCGGGAGGATTCTCTCGGCAAGCTCGGCCTGACGCCTATACCTTGGGAGGACGACTGCCTCCATGTCTCCGAGGGCGCCCCTAAGCCATGTGAGGAACTCCTCGTCGCTTACATTAAGATATGCTGCCTGGGTCTCGGGAAGCCTCACCAACACATACCGCCCCCTGCTCAGCCCAAGCTCCCTCAGAGCCGAGTCATCCTCCCTCAGGCCTCTAAGCCAGAACCACGGGTCAAGGGCCCTGTAATGCCTCACCGCAGCCCTCATAGCCCCAGCCCTAACCCACTCCTCCCTACTTATCACCCAAGGGGTCATCACCCTGGCCGAGAGGGGGGCGCTCAGGGGGTTCACAGGCGAGTGAGGTGTATCGGAGACGAGTATGTGGGGTTTGCCTAGCCCGTAGATTATCCTTGAGGCCTCGGGGGAGCCGCTTGAGAACGCTATATCCGGCCTGTGTTCGGGGATGATGCGTGTAAGCTCTAGGAGCCTCTTGGCGCTGGCCTTGAGTTTTCCCTCAAGGGTTCCCCCGCCCCACTCCCCAACCCTCAGTATATCCCATCCCTGGAAAACGGTCTCGATTAACTCGTCCAGCTGCTCGTATCTCCTGGAGGTTAGCAGAACCTCCCAGCCCCTTCTCTCAAGCTCCTCCGCAAGCCTCGTGAACATCCAGAGCTGCTTCGGGCTCAGTATATCTATCCAGGCCTTCATGACGCTACTCCTTCTGGGGGTTCAGGGGCGTGAACTCCTCCCTGACCTCGCTCATGTTTAGGGCCCTCTTCAGGAGTATCCTGGCCTCCACCTCCTCGGCGAACTCCCTCGAAATCCTCCTATCAAGTGAGATTAGCTCGTCTATTAGGTCGAGTGGGAAGGGCAGGCCCGTGGCCTTATTCACGCTCCATGAGAGGTAGCCCACCACGGTCTCCAGGTCTACCCCGTTTCCTAACTCGACGCAGAATGGGGCGGCATCATGCGGCCTGATGTAGATTCTTCTGAGACCCGTAATCTCCGCAACCTTCCTCGCCGCACACTCGGCCCAAGCCTCCTCACCGATAACCCTCTTGTCCTGGCAGAGGTCTGTGCCAATCTGGGTCATGAGCTTCCTGTCTATGAACCTCATAACCCTCCTGAGCCTGTCCTCCCCACTCTCATCCGCCTCCCTAACCCACCTCCTAACATCGTTCATCCAAGTCATTATGTTGGAGTAGTGGTGGTAGCTGTATTGCTCCCCCAGTATGTCCCTGTAGTCGAAGTATTCGCCCGGCCTCATGGTTGCCCAGAGGAGTAGGCGGTCATTCTTCCCCATGGTGTCCTCGATTCTCCATCTCTGAGCGAAGAGCCATCCATCTATGGCCTGGGTCCTAAGCCTCTTGATTACCCCTATTGTCCTGCCGTTCTCCGCCAGCCTCCTACTTCTCTCATAGACCTCGTTAATCAGGTCCCAAGCAGTCTTGAATCCCCCTGATCCCGGTCCCCAAACCCCGTCGAAGTCGTCGAGGCCACGCTTCTTCACCTCGCTGCACCTGGTCCTGAACCCGTAGAATGAGCCGTCGAGTATCAGGAGGTCCACGTCATACTTCTTCATGCATCTCTCGGCCATGACCCTCTCGGCGTAGGTTGCGAGTAGGCTGAGAATCTTCTTGGCGTGTAGGCTGCTTCCAACCTGGGGGGCCATAACGTATCCTATCGTCATCGCCTCGTCGTCATCGTCGGAGTATATGCCCCTGCCGTCCAAGACCATGTAGGAGGCCGTGTAGACGCCGACTCGGTATCCCATCTTCTCGCTCAGGTCGGGTGAGTATGAGCCGTCCACCACACCTACCCTCATGTCCTCGACGCCGCCTATCCTCGGGATTCTCCTGTAACGTAGCTTACCCCTTAGCCCCGCCATCTTCTCCCTCTCCCTCATCATCCTCTCCAAGGCCTTCTGGGCAGCCCTCTCACTCATCTCGAAGAAGTCTGCCTGGAGGGGTGGCGGAAGCTTGGAGACCGCGGACTCCTCCTCGCTACTCATCCTTCTCCTCCTCTATCTCGAAGCTTATCAGCAGGGGTGTCGGGGAGGGGTTCATCCTACCTAGGAAGTAGAAGTGTCCCTGGGGCAGGGTTAGGAGGCTGTCGGCCGAGATGTAGTAGGATGAGGCGAGCTTCTGGGCCTCCTCCAAGTCGAGTGGATGAATCCTGCCTATGAACTGGGTGTTAAGGTTCCTCCTGACAGCTGCGTTGAGGCCTATCTCCCCCGCCATCCCCTGGCTGAGCAGAACTATGCTGAGGCCATAGCTCCTACCGAGGGCGCACATGTCGATTATTATGTCGGTGGTCTCCTTCGCCAATCCCCGGGGCTGCCACGGAGCATACTGGGGGGCCTCGTCGATTACCAGGGCCATGTCGAGCCTCTGCTTCTTCTCCATAAGCCTCTTCAGGTATCTCGCTATTGCGTAGAATGCCCCGAGCTTCTGGTCCTCCTCGCCCTTACTCATGTCTATCACTATGATTCCCTTCTCCTTTGCCTCGGCGTATATCTCCCACGGCTCTATGGTCCCAAGGAACTTCTCCAACTCCTCTTCTGTTATCTCCTCGAATGATGCGTTCAGCCTATCGATCCAGAGCCTGGCGGTCTCGGATTTAACGTTCCTGGCCTCGGCCTCGAGTATCTCCCTCGCCTTCTCGTAGAGTAGCCTCCTCGCCTCCGATGGCTCCTTGCCCCTCCACTCAACCCTCCTCAAGGCCTTCTCGAAGGCCGCCGACACGGGGTTCTCCTCCCTGCCCCTGTATCCGAAGTCCCTTGTGAGTGAGCTGAAGTATTTGAGGACGGTGTAGTCGTCCACCTTGATGGAGTCGAGTGGGATGACGGTGTCGTAGTATGGTGCGTAGTCGCTTCCCTTCCAGTCCATCACTATCACCGAGTATCCGGCCCTCCTAAGCAGGGGTATGATCTCGTATCTGGTAAAGTAGCTTTTCCCCGAGCCGGTTACCCCGAATATGCCTATGTGGTAGTTGATGTATTGCTTGAGGACGGGGACCTTCCAGTTTGGTTTCCCCCAGTAGTGTCCTATGGTTAGCTCCGTGTTCCCGAGATACTTCATGGGGTTGTCCTCGTCCGTGAACATCTCTACCTGGGAGGTGGGGGCTATGATGAGCTTGTTCTGCTCCACCCCGTTATCGGTTACGACCCCTATGACCTCCAGCTCGAATGTGTAGTATTCCTTGGCGCTGCTTGGAACCCTTCCAGCCCTTGCGTATGCCACTCCAGGCGTGAAGCCCGTCGCTCTAACGTTCTCGTTTATCCCACGCCCACCCCTACACACTGCAAGTATCTCGCCCCCATTCTTGTTCCGAATTAGGACAAGGCTCTCGTTCTGAACCATCTTCTCCATGTTATCATAGAGTATGACCGTCGCATGCGACTCACTCGCACCGCTCGAGACCAACCCTATCGGAATCGCCAACCCAGGACCCCTCCCAATACATGGGTAAGCCTCCTATTTTTGGAGTAGGGGGGTGCCCGAATGTGCGGGAGGATAATGCTTTAATTCAAGGTAGTTGGATTGGGTCTCGGGATGAGTGTAGAGGCCTTCATAGACCTGCTGTATGGGAGCCTTTTCTGGCTTGCCTTGGCCACATTCCTCCTCATAATAGGATACACGATATATACGTCCCTTGAGAGGGGCTGAGGATAGGAGGGTCTTGAGCTTCCTGGGGCCGAGGGAGTCGAGGTTCGTGGAGAGGGTCTTCAGGAGGTTCTACGAGGAGAACTACAGGCTCCTCTATGTCCCGGAGCGGATACAGGAGCGGGAGTTCGGATACTTCACCTTCGGTGAGAAGATTATGGTTAGGCATCTCAGCGTGGCCAGCGAGGAGGAGCTCTGGAGGCTTGCCGTGGAGGCAGCCCCCCTCCACCTACACTACTCAGCAGCCTTCTACCGCTACCCCAAGGCGCCCATGGAGGAGAAGGAGTGGATGGGAGCCGAGCTAATCTTCGACATAGACGCCGACCACCTCGAAACAGGATGCGGGAAGAGCCATGACTTCAAGGTCTGCCCAGCCTGCCGGACACCCCACCCAAGGGACTCGGAGACCTGTCCCTCATGCGGAGGCAAGCTGATGAAGGTCGAGTGGGTCTGCGAGCTCTGTCTCGAGGCTGCCAGGGAGGAGGCACGGAAGCTCCTAGACTTCCTCCAACTAGACCTCGGGTTCAGGAGGATATCCATGGCGTTCTCGGGCAACAGGGGATACCATGTGGTCGTGAAGGATGAGGGGGTTCTGGGGCTGGGCCAGAGGGAGAGGAAGGAGATAGCCGACTACATACTCGGGGTAGGCCTGGAGCCGAAGGCAATGGGGCTGACGGCCAGGAGCGTGGACCCCGAGACAGCACCCGACCTAAACGACCCAGGGTGGAGGGGGAGAATAGCCAGAGCGGCCCTACAGCTCGCATCCCAGCCCTCGGCCGAGCAGCTCCATAGGCTTACGGGAGACCCCAGGGCTTGGAGGTGTGCGGAGGAGGTTGAGGCCTTGGCAGAGGCATGGGGGGAGAAGCCTGGATGGAACGCCCTCTCCCTGGGATGCCGCCTCCTCCTCTTCAAGGCCGCTGCAAGGCTCTCCTCCTCCCACATAGACTCCGTGGTAACGACCGACACCCACAGGCTGCTCAGGCTCGGAAACTCCCTCAACGGCAAGACAGGCATGCTGGCCAAGGTCTTCGACCCAGGGGCACTCGACGACTTCGACCCCTTCACAGAGGCTTTAGCGCTACCCATGGACCAGGAGGCCGAGATACATGTGATAAGCTCTCCCAAGTTCAGGCTCGGAGACCAGGAATACGGCCCATACAGGAACCAGAGGCTAAGGCTACCCCTGGCGGCTGCGACACTACTGCTCTGCAAGGGAGCAGCATTCCTTCCCTCGTGAAGACCATCTTAACGCTCCTCTTAAAAGAAGGGAGTCCCTCCACCACTAATGGATGTCGGGGGAGACGGGACTCTACGAGCTTCTCTACGAGCTCTGGATGAAGGAGAGGGAGAGCAGCGGCCTCATAGCTCTTCCCAAGGACTTGGAGGACATGATAAGGGATTACGTGGCCCAGGCCAAGGCCTATCTAAGGGTCTCGGACAAGAAGAGCCTCTCGGCGAGGCTTAGGGAGGCGGAGCTACAAGCCGTCAAGAAGCTGGCCGAAGAGCTCTTCACCCTCAGGATGGAGAAGATTGTCAAGCACGCCAAGGAGGGGAGGCCGTCCGAGAACCTGTATGGCCCCGAGCATCAGCTATACGAGAGCCTGAGAAGGGCGATAACCGAGTATAGGGAACGTGTCAAAACCCTGGTGGAGGCGGCCGCATACCCGGACTGGAGGCCCATAGAGGCCAGATACGAGCTCGTAGCATTCCTACAGGACTTCCCCCAGATAGTTGGAGAAGACTTGGAGACCTACGGGCCCTTCAGGAAGGGAGACATAGCCGTTCTTCCCCCCGGTAATGCGAGGGCCTTGGAGTCGAGGGGTGTTGTTAGGAGGATTAGAGTTGGGGAACCTGCGGTGGAGGAATAGACTGGAGCTCCTCTCCCTTAACCGAGAGGATTATGCTTCCTACGACAATCCTACTCATCTGGCCTTGGAAGGGCGTGTAGATTCGGAGGTAGTTTTTCTGGAGGTTGAGGGAGAGGAGGAGGCCTATGCCCGAGAAATTGTTCTCCATGTCATAGACGTAGGAGAGGAAACCCCTCCGCTCCCTGGCCAGCTCGTCCAGGATTCTATGGTCATCATACTCGGCTATCTTGCCCGAGTCTTCGAGGAATCTTGACGTCATGGAGATTAGCGAGGAGAGTATGCGGTGGGGCCTGGCCTCGCCCCAAGTCGATTCCAGCTTGACCCAGCTCGCCTGAATCCTCCTAACAACAGAGTTCCTGAGGAACCTCTCATACGCCATCTCCCTCAGCTTCTTCCTCGCCCCATGCTCACGTCTCCTAACCTTGCTCGGAGGAGGGAGAACGACCACCTCCACGCCATTCTCCTCGCAGAAGCCCCTAACCTCATCAGGGACCCCCCCTATCGAGAGTATCGCATCCGCCTCCAAGGCCTTGAGCAGGAGGACCTTATGCCTCGAGGCCCCCTCGCCCGCCACCCACCCATCCATATCGGCGACCAACCTATCCGAGGAACCCTTAGCATGGGCGGCAAGTCTCCTCGCAGCCTCAAGATGCCTGGGGATGACGGGTGAAGGTGAGGTGTATCCGACCGCCTCCGACCTCTCGGCCCTCAGGGTAGATACGTCTGGGACAGGCCTCCTAAGGCTTACGAACCCTATGGTCGTAGGGGGGCAGATACTTGACTGACCCACGTCGAAGTCCATGAAGACGGCCCTGCCCTTGGATGCGAGGTAGTTCGCAAGAAGGGTGGCGAGACTCGTCTTACCGCTGTCCGCCGCACCATAAACAGCCGCAACCACCCTCTCCTCACCTACCAGCTTCTCGGCAGCCGACCTCCACTCACTCGGAACGGTGTCGCCCTCGACAACCTCCATGCCGCCTCCCTCACCGGAAGTGAACTCGAAGACCGAGCTACGTAGAACGTGGACGGGTCTCGACCTCCAGCTCTTAACCACCACGGGCCTCTTAACCCTCATAGGGTATCCGAGAATCTCCGCCTCGCCCTCAATCAGGGTAATGGAGGCAGGGCCGTAAACCAGCACAGTCCTACCCGCATCCACCTCAACCCTACCCATACCTTACCCCAGCCTAAGGAAGTTTCTCAAAGCAAGGATGAGGGCCGCATACTCGTCCCTGCTCATCCCCCTCTCCCTCGGGAGAACCCACTTACTCGTCCCAGACTCATCAACCCTCAGAAACCTCACATCCTCACCGTAAAAATGACGCTTAATCTCATCCATAATTTTCTCCGATACATTTAACCCACGGGAGGAGCCGACGAGAACGTATCTGGAGGCTTTCCAATGGGTTTTGAGGAACCTGACCACGTCGTCTACCAGGGCCTCCAGCAGGCCGTATCGCCTGGTCCCGATTATACGTCCATCCACTATGTATGCTGCCCCCATGTTCTTCCCAGGGTCTATGGCCACTGCGGCCACCTTATAGTCTCTTAGCCCGAGGGATACCTCAAGAGCCCTCTCAACCAGCTCCTCCTCGTTCTGGTAGTCCTCTGCGTAGATTATCCTCGGGTCGCTTACCTCCACCTCGCCCCTCCTCGCTATCACGGCCTTCACCGTGAGGGGAAGCTCATCCAGCCTCGAGACATGGATTACCTCCACGTTCATCTTCTCGGCACTCCTCCTAACCCTGCTGGCGAACCTCATATCAAGCGTGATTAACCCTATCCTAACCCTCTCCAACTCCCTCGACAGACCTCTTAGACGGACACACCTTATATCTGTTGGCCTAAAGGCTAAAAGGGTCGAGGTAGCCGTCTTCTGGGGAGAGATGGGTAGGAAGAGGCGTAAGATAATCAGGAGAAGGGTCGTGAAACCCCCGCCCAAGGTCTTCGTCTGCCCCATATGCAACCAGGAGGCCGTCGCAGTCTACCATGAGGAAGGAGAGGAATACGCAAGGGTGGTGTGCGCCAGCTGCAAGGCCAGCGCCGAGGTCAAGTGGTATCCAGCATACACGTCGGTGGACGCATACGCCGAGTTCTATGACATTGTTACTGGAGCCAAGAAGGTTGTCGAGGTCCCGGGGTCCGGGTCTTCTGAGGCCGCTGAGCCAGGCGGGGAGGATTTGGGGTCTGGAGGAGAACCCGATGAGGCATCTCAGGGTAGGGAAGACTGAGCGATACCTGATGGAGAAGATAGAGTCGGGTGAGCCTGTGCATCTAACCCTCTTCGACCCCGAGGAGGTGGACCTGGACTTCGCTGGGGCCATTGCTAGGAGGAGTGAGGAGGCGGGGACCGACGGGATAATGGTGGGAGGCTCAACCATATTCTCCCAAAACCTGATAGACACATTCATAAAGTCAATCAAGGAGAGCGTCTCCATACCCGTGATAATCTTCCCAAACAACATAACCTCGATAAGCAGATACGCAGACGCCATCTGGTTCATGAGCCTCCTCAACAGCACCGACCACTACTACCTAATCGGAGCCCAGTCCCAGGGAGCCGTCCTGGTGAAGCAGTATGGCCTCGAGGCAATCCCCATGGGATACCTAATCTTCGGTGGAGATACGGCCGTCGCAGCTATGGGGAGGGCCCTACCCCTACCCCTGGAGCATGGAGAGGTTGCGGCATGCTACGCCCTGGCCGCACAGTATCTCGGCATGAGGTTCGTGTATCTCGAGGCAGGCTCGGGTGCGAGGACCCATATACCGCCCCCAACCGTTAGGAGGGTGGCCGAGTCCGTAGATATACCGGTCATAGTGGGCGGGGGGATAAGGAGCACGGAGGCTGCCTCGGACATGGTCAGGGCGGGTGCAAAGATAGTGGTAACAGGGACGGTTGTCGAGAGGGACTATGAGGCCTATCGGAGGATTATTAGGGCTGTTAAGGGAGGCGAGCCTTGAATCATCCTATTTAAGCGTTGATTGGTTGAAAGATTAATTTGATACGGGTTTCCCCTGGGTTTGATGGCTTTAGCCGATGTATCCGAGAGGGTCTCAAGCGGAATCCCCAAGCTCGACCAGATGCTCGGCGGAGGCTTCATCAAGGGCAGGACATACCTGATAACGGGTGAGACAGGGGTAGGGAAGACCATACTCAGCCTCCAGTTCCTCCTCGATGGCCTCAGGAACGGTGAGCAGTGCATCTACGTCTCCCTGGATGAGAGGATTGACGGCGTCTTGAGGGGCGCCCTCTCCCTTGGATGGGACTTCTGGGAATACATGAACCAGGGGCTCTTCTATCCCTTCGAGTTCAGGCTCTTCACCTCGGACCTCAAGAGGTTCGGGAAGGAGAGCAGGGCCTTCGTCGAGGCCGTGGAGAAGATTGCGAGGGGGAGGGCGATAAGCAGGATAGTCCTCGACCCCATCTCGGCCCTGGCCATAGGTGCGAAGGAGGAGTTCATAGTCAGGGAGTATCTGAGGGAGATAATCAACATGATGGAGGAAAGGATGGGCGCCACAACCCTCCTAACCTGCGACATCCCCACAGGCTCCAACAGGCTAAGCAGGTTCGGGTTCGAGGAATTCCTATCAAGCGGCGTCATAGTCCTCGGGGTAATAAGATTCCAGGGAAAGCTCCTCAAGACAATCTACGTGAGGAAGATGAGGTGGAGCCACGCAGACTCCTCCATATACATATTCGAGATAAGGCCAGGAGAGGGAATAGTGATAAAGGAGCCGCTCTCCGAGAAGATGGACTCGGCGCTCCTCGGCGTATAACCCTGAGAACACCCTGAGGCCAACCAATTTTAGCGGGGCTTGACGTAGATAGGGGTGGGCGGAGGATGGCGGGCGAGATACCCTGGGAGCTCAAGGACTACTATGATGAGCTGGAGCGGGAGGTGGGCAGGGCAATCCAGGTCGCCTCAGAGGCGAGGAGGAGAATCGCATCGCCTACGCCCCAGGTCGAGGTCTTGTTTGCCAGGGACTTGGCCGAGAGGGTTGAGCTCCTTGTAGGCCCTAAGGGTGTCGCCGAGAAGATAAGGCGGATGTTCTGGACCATGCCTCCCGAGAAGATAGCCCTAAGGCTGGCGGAGGACATAGTTAGGGAGGGGCGGGGAAGCAGGGAGAAGATAATGCTGCAGGCAATCAGGACATCCCTCGCAGTCCTCACGCCCCCATGCATAACCGCCGCACCAACCGAGGGCATAGTCGAGGTCAAGGTCAAGAAGAACATGGATGGCTCAGAGTATCTCGCAGTCTATTTCGCAGGCCCCATAAGGTCGGCTGGAGGAACGGAGCTCGCATCGGTTGTGGTTCTCTCCGACCACGTCAGGAAGCTCATGGGCCTAAGCCGATACATCCCGACGCAGGAGGAGGTCATGAGGTTCATCGAGGAGATTAGGACCTACAAGCGTAGGGTGATGAGGTTCCAGTATAATGTCCCAGACGAGGTTCTCAGATTCGTCCTCGAGCACCTGCCAGTAGAGGTTACTGGGATAGCGACCGACAGGATTCTCGCCCCCTCGTTCCGGAACCTCCCAAGGGTTGAGACAAACTATCTCCGTGGGGGTGCCCTGAGGGTTGTTAATGACGGTATTGCGGGTAGGGCCAAGAAGGTGTTGAAGCTCGTCGAGTCCCTTGGAATCGAGGGATGGGAGTGGATTAGGGATGTTGTTGGGATGATGAAGGCTGAAAAGGGGAAGGATGGCCAGGGCCAGATTGAGGAGGTGGTAGGAGGTAGACCCATACTCTCCTTCGCCGACAGGTTCGGGGGACTCAGGATAAGGTATGGACGGGCATTCACAACGGGCATGGCCGCAGTAGGACTCCACCCCCACACCCTCGAGGTCCTCCAAGGATACATAGTTGCGGGAACACAGCTCAAGCTCGACTACCCGGGGAAAGGCGGGGTGGCGTTGCCCGTGGACACGATAGAGCCGCCTGTTGTGAGGCTCAGGGATGGAAGCGTCCTGAGGCTTGACTCGGAGGAGAAGCTGAGGGAGGCCGAGGGAAACCTGGAGAAGATACTCTTCCTCGGAGACATCCTAATCTCGCTTGGAGACCTGATAGAGAATAATGTGGAGTTTAGGAGGCCTGGATACTGCGAGGAGTGGTGGGCCGAGGAGCTAAGGATGAAGATGAGTGAGGGTGACGTGGAGGCCGAACGCTTCCTCGAGGACCCTGTGGGCAACATCCCCGAGATAGATGAGGCGGTGAGGCTTAGCAGGAGATACGGCATCCCCATCCACCCACGCTACCTCCCATTCTGGAGGAACGTCGAGGTGGACGAGCTTGAGGATTTGAGGGGATGGCTGAGGGAGAGCCTTAAGAGACCCGTGAGGCAGGGCGGATACTTCCTCCTCCCCCACTCCGAGAAATACAAGCAGATACTCGAGAAACTCCTAATCGAGCACAGGGTCTCAAGGCATGGGATACTCCTCCAGAGAGACTGGGTCAAGGCCCTGATAGCCCTCCTAAACCCCTTCAACCCCAGGCACCTACAGGGCGAGAGCGTCTTCAAGGCCGTTGAGGAGGTCTCGGGGATACCGCAGAAGGATAAGGCGGGCTCATTCGTTAATGCGAGGATGGGGAGGCCTGAGAAAGCCGACCAGAGGGAAACCACGCCCCCGGTGAACATACTCTTCCCCGTATCCACGGCAGGAGGCCCCTCAAGAGACCTAGTCGCAGCATCCAACAACACGAAGCCCGTCGTAGACCTCGTCAGACGCATCTGCCCAAACTGCGGCGCATCGACTTGGAAGCATGTATGCGGTGAGTGCGGTGTCCCGACCGTGATTAGGGGTGTTTGCGGCTCCTGCGGCCGTGAGAACGAGTATTCCGAGGAGGGTAGGTGTAGGTGGTGTGGGGGGCAGGTGAGGTATCATCAGAAGGTTGTGGTTAATGTGGGGGAGGAGCTATACAGGGCTGCGAGAAACATCGGGGAACCCGTCCCCCAGAGGGTTAAGGGCGTCAAGGGGCTGACAAGCCTCGCCAAGGTCCCGGAGCTAATCGAGAAAGGCATCCTGAGGGCCAGATACGGCCTCTACGTCTACAAGGATGGGACCATAAGGTTCGACTCGACCAACGCCCCGATGACGCACTTCACCCCACGCCAGATAGGGACACCTGTGGAGAAGCTAAGAGAACTCGGATACACGCACGACATAAGCGGCGAACCCCTCTCACATGAGGACCAGGTCCTCGAGCTAAGGATACAGGACATAATAATCCCGAGGAGGGCGGCCGACCACCTCCTAAAGGTCTCGAAGTTCATAGACGATGTCTTGGTGAAGATGGCGGGGATGGAGCCATACTACAGGCTCGAGAGGCCCGAGGACCTGATAGGCCACCTCGTCGCATACCTCTCACCCCACACCTACGCAGCCGTCGTGGCCAGGATAATCGGGGTCGTGGACGGCCTGGTCTGCTTCGCCCACCCACTCCTCCACGCAGCGAAGAGGAGGGACTGCGACGGAGACGAGGACAGCCTCATGCTCCTCCTCGACCCCCTAATCAACTTCTCCAGACTATATCTTCCAGCGAAGATAGGTGGGAGGATGGATGCACCCCTACTCATAACCACTATAGTCTACCCAGAGGAGGTTGATGAGCAGGCCCACAACCTGGATATCTGTGATAGGATACCTTTGGAGGTCTTCCAGGCGGCGGAGGAGTCGAGGCACGTATCCGAGGTGGCCGATATAATCCCGACCATAAAGTCCATGCTCGGCAGGAGGGAGGCGTTCGGCGGAACGAGGTTCACGCATAGTCAGAGGACCCTGGTCTATAGGAGGGCCGAGTCATCCTACAAGAGATACGCATCCATGCTCGAGAAGATTGAGGGGCAGCTTAAGGTCGCCGAGATGATATCCTCCGTGGATATCTCGGTTGTGGCCGAGAAGATTACCGAGACCCACATACTCCCGGACATACTCGGGAACGCCAAGGCCTTCTTCGTCCAGAAATTCAAGTGTAGGAGGTGCGGGGCATCCTACCGCAGGATGCCTCTCTCAGGAAGATGCCAGGCATGTGGGGGAGAGGTCGCCCAGACGGTCTTCAGGGGAGCCATAGAGAAATACATGGAGCTTGCCGAGGGGGTGCTCTCAAGACACGTCAGGGACCCATACCTTAAGGAGCATATGGGCATAGCCTTGGAGAATGTTTACTCGATATTTGGCCGTGGCGAGGTGGAGGAGAGGAGGGGTCAGACGAGTCTGGAGAAGTTCCTGTGAGGTGGGGTCATGCAGCGGCCCGAGATAATCCCGAGAGCATACCTCCACAGGATAAGGAACGTCAGGAAAGGGCTTAGGACACGGACGAGGATGATCATGGTTCTTGAGGAGTCTCCGTCCACCGTGAAGGAGCTCTCGGATAGGCTTGGCCTCACCTCGTCTGCGATAAGGAGGCAGCTTAGGAACCTGGAGGCCGAGGGGATAGTCAGGCACGTTAAGACGGGGAGGAAGACCGTTTGGAAGCTGACGGGAGCGGGTCAGAGAACACTCGAGGAGTCCATGGCCTAGGGGAAGAACCTGTTCGCCAGGATGACCATCGCAATAAGGATGCCAGCTATTATCAGGATTACCTCAGGCCTCACCTTAAGGCCCTTAGCCTCCTCCTCGAAGAACCTCAATAGGCCGGCCGCACTAGCGGGCATCGGAGCCTCCCTACGCCTCCTCCTACTCAACCTCTCGCACCCAGGCCTCCTAAAGGCCTCCGGGGATATAAACCCTCGTCAGCAGTCCTCCGAGAACTCGAAGACATCCTCTATCCTGAGGTTGAAGGCCTTGGCGAGCCTATATGCCAGCTTTAGGGAGGGAAGATACTTCCCATTCTCTATGGCGATTATGGTCTGCCTGGTTACGCCAACCCTCCTGGCCAGCTCCTCCTGGGTCATCCTATACCTCGCCCTCAGCTCCCTCAGCC
>JAHSRM010000100.1 GCA_021650775.1 Candidatus Benthortus lauensis | reverse complement strand
CACCCTGGACTACGGCGTCGAGCAGGCATGGGAGGCCATAGAGTCCGGCAGGGCCTTGGAGACCCTCAGGAGGCTTGTCAGGGCAACCGGGGGAGACCTGGGGAGGATGGAGGCGGCTCTAAGTGAGCTTCCTTGAAAGGGCCTGTAGGCAGGCGTGGGAGAGGGTTAGGAGAGGATACTATGACGTGGGCTGGAGGCAGGATGCCGAGCCGCCGAGCCTCGTGGATAACCTTACATCAAGGCCCGCACTAATCTGCGAGGTCAAGAGAAGCTCCCCCACCATGGGCAGGATACGCCCAGACCTAAGGATAGGGGAGGCCTTGGAGGAGATAAGGAGGGGTGGTGGCGATGCCGTGTCGATACTGACCGACCCAGACAACTTCCAAGGCTCCCTAAGGGACCTCAAGCACGCCTCGGAGTCATCCGGCCTACCAACCCTGATGAAGGACTTCATCGTCTCGGAGAGGCAGATAGAGGCTGCGTGGAGGTCGGGGGCCTCCGCAATCCTGCTAATCTACCCGGTCTTCAAGCGTGGGTTATCCAGCATAAGCCTCAGGGAGGCGATAAACACGGCCCACAGCCTCGGCCTAGAGGTCATACTAGAGGTATTCGATGGAGGCCTCGGGGAGGCACTTGACACGGACTCGGACCTAGTAGGCGTGAACTCCAGAAACCTCGACACCCTCGAGGTCGACTTGTGGAGAGCGTATAGGATGATAAAGGAGTATGAGGGCGATGCGTGGAGAATCGTGGCCGAGAGCGGGATAAGGTCCCCGCATGACGTCAGGACGTTCATGGAGCTGGGGGTAAGCAGGTTCCTCGTGGGAACATCTATAATGTCTTCAAGGAGCATCTCCTCCAAGATAAGGGAGCTGAAGGAGGGAGCAACATGATTAGGGTCAAGATATGCGGTGTCAGGAGGATGGAGGACATGGAAGCTGCGGCCAAGGCGGGAGCAGACGCAGTCGGCCTAGTCGTAGGGTTCCCCGACTCTCCGAGAAACCTATCGCCAGATGAGGCAAAGGTAATCCGGAGGCAGGCCCCACCATTCCTCGACATAGTCTTGGTGACAGGTGGAGGCAGGCTGGCGCTCGAGGACCTATGCAGCACGGTTGAGCCTGACGCTATACAGGTTTACAGCAACGTGGAGCCCGAGTTCCTGAGGGAGCTTGGCGTCAAGTGGGTGATAAAACCCGTGGATGTTGGAGAGGGAGTTGAGGTTTATGCAGAGGGATACGATGCCCTGCTGCTTGACAGCGGTAGGGGAGGGACTGGGAGAACCCATGACTGGAGCCTGAGCAGGAGGATAAGGGACTCCGTTAAGATACCCGTCATACTTGCTGGAGGACTCACCCCAGACAACGTGGCCGAGGCGATAAGGGCGGTGAAGCCCTACGGCGTAGATGTCTCAAGCGGCGTGGAGTCGGCGCCCGGAATCAAGGACCATAGGAAGATTGCATCGTTCATCAGGAGGGCGAAGGCGATAGCCTATGAGGTATAATCTCCCGGTTGATGGAAGGTTTGGGAGGTTTGGGGGCAGATTCGTCCCAGAGACCCTCATGGAGGCCCTGATGGAACTCGAGGAGAACTACCTTAGGCTCAGGGATGACCCGGGCTTCGTGGAGGAGCTGGAGAGACTGCTGGAGACCTATGCCGGCAGACCCACGCCAACCTACTATGCCGAGAACCTATCCAAGAGGATAGGCGGAGCCAAGATATACCTCAAGAGGGAGGACCTACTCCACGGAGGCGCCCACAAGATAAACAACACCCTCGGCCAGGGACTCTTGGCGAAGAGGCTTGGGAAGAAGAGGGTCATAGCCGAGACCGGGGCCGGCCAGCACGGGGTAGCCACTGCGATGGCCTGCGCAGCACTGGGGCTTAAGGCCGAGATATACATGGGCGAGGAGGACATGGAGAGGCAGAGGATAAACGTTCTGAGGATGAGGCTCCTGGGAGCCGAGGTCCATCCAGTCCGCTCAGGCTCAAGAACCCTTAAGGATGCGATAAACGAGGCCCTGCGGGACTGGGTCTCAAACGTGGAGGACACATATTACCTACTAGGCTCGACCGTCGGCCCCCACCCATACCCCATAATTGTCAGGGACTTCCAGTCGGTTATCGGGCGTGAGGCCAAGGAGCAGGTCATGAGGGAGGAGGGGCGCCTGCCAGACTATGTTATCGCATGCGTGGGCGGAGGGAGTAATGCCATGGGGATATTCTACCCATTCATAGATGATGGGGATGTCAGGCTGGTGGGCGTGGAGGCTGGAGGGGAGGGAGACACGCTCGGGAAGCACTCGGCCTCGCTTCTGAGAGGCGTGGAGGGAGTCCTACACGGCTCACTAACATACATACTCCAGGACGAGGACGGCCAGATAGCGCCCACACACAGCATAGCCGCAGGACTAGACTACCCCGCCGTGGGACCCGAGCACTCATACCTAAAGGAGACGGGCAGGGCCGAATACGTCTCGGTAAGCGATGAGGAGGCCCTCCAAGCCTACCTACTCCTCTCCAAGACCGAGGGAATAATACCCGCACTCGAGTCCGCCCACGCACTAGCATACGCAGTCAAACTCGCTGGAAGGCTCCGGAGAGATGATGTTATCCTGGTTAATCTGTCGGGGAGGGGGGACAAGGACCTGGAGACCGTTCTGAGGAGGATTGGGGAATGGCGGGATTAGATGAGAGGTTTAGGAGAAACTCCACGCTCTTCATACCATACCTAACGGGAGGGTTCCCCAGCCTCGAGAAGTCCGAGAGAATACTAAGGGCCATGGCCGACGAAGGTGTGGAGATCATGGAGGTTGGGATACCCTTCTCCGACCCCATAGCAGACGGGATAACCATACAGGAAGCAACCACCATAGCGTTATCCTCAGGAGCAACACCACGAAAAATCCTAGACATGGTGGGAAGAATAACGTCAAGCTACGACACATCAATAGTCCTGATGACATACCTCAACCCCATCTATAGATTCGGGGTAGAGAGATTCCTTGAAAAAATGCGTGAAAAAAATGTTTCGGGAATAATAATTCCGGACTTACCCCTGGAAGAGGCCCAGCTCATAAAGCATCCAGCACAAAAACACGGCATCTCCCTCATACTATTAGCATCGCCAACCACAAATGATAGAAGACTGACAAGGATACTCCGGGAAAGTATGGGATTCACATACTTGGTCTCACTGAAGGGGACGACAGGTGAAAGAGACGCAATACCCGACTCAGCATACCAAATTATACGAAGAGCCAAGAGGCTAGCACCAAACAAACCCGTAGCAATAGGGTTCGGCATCTCTAACCCCCAACATGCCAGAAAACTCGCTCAAGAAGGAGCGGACGGAGTGGTTGTCGGAAGCAAGATAATCTCGACAATAAAATCAAACATAAACGATGCAGAAGCCAATGTCCGTAAACTTATAAGAAGTTTCCTAGACGTTCTGTAAAATGATATATCAAGGAATCGACATAATAACTTAAAACCAAGGCCTCAAAAACCTCCGTAGGATGAAGATTATCATCATAATTGTCGCTATAATACTAATTGCAGGATTCTTTGGATTCATAGCACTTTACCCATCGATAATAATTGAGTCGCCTTACGCCGTTCTAGGCTATGGAAGTGCAGCAATATACATGACGATAAGAAATCTAGGATTAAATGAGATATGCTTGGTAAAAGTAGAGGTCATGGAGCCTCCGGGGCTGGCAGCAATGCTTCATACAACCATAGTAGAGAACGGCATTGCACGTATGAAGTCTGTGGATAGAATATGTATAGGACCTCTAGGAACCTTTGAACTCAGGAGAGGGGGATATCACATAATGCTTGGTGGAGACATAGGCGAAGTTGATTCATTTAAAGTAAAACTGATATTTAGTGATGGTAGAGAAGTTATTGTTATAGCTCCTGTAAAGGGTGGATTAGGTTGATGGTGAATTACTTTATGTAGGGTGCGAGTCTCTTCGAGACTATAATGATTATTATTAGGTTGAATATTGCTCCGGTTAGCATTAGGTAGGGTGCGAGTTTGATTGCTAATGAGGATAAACCGAATGTTGTTCCTGTAACCGATGCGGTTGTTATTGTTGCGACAGTGGTGAGGAGCGTGAAGTTGCATGAGGGGCATGAAAGTATTGAGGAGGCTGCCGACGCTGAGCCAAAAACTATGAAGAATGAACCTATGGAGCCTGCCCCCTTCTCAACCCTACATCTCTTACCAATCCTTGACATAATGTCTAGCTCGGCGAACAGGATGCTTGCAGATAAAGATGCGGCAACTATTGCAAGGAATAGACTAGGCGTTATGAAGACAATCCAGTAAGTGTCTCCCCTAAGCCCGGGTAAGGTATAGTATCCTGACTTTATCCAGATTACCGCCAAGTCTTTGGACTCAGGCGGCGTCGAGAATAGGCCGAACTCCATAGGCGGCTCACCACTTATAGCCCATTGAGCACCAACCAACATAACAATATTCAGGATGATTAGGGTGAAGAATGTCGAGACAATTATAAGTATGGATCTCCTGTTTCTGAATGTTGCTGCCAGAGCTTTGGATACATCTCCTATCATAGTTTCTCCTCCGCCAATACCCTCATATTATGTGCTATATCTTCGGGGGACCAGAAGTCTGGGTGGCCTGTGAATTCTACTCTTATTCTGAATTCCTTATCTATGAAGTATATGTGGGCGGAGTGTGCTACGAAGTATGTCTCCCCTTGCTGGGTTGTAACTGTATCATTTGCTACTGCAACCGCATATATTCTCCATATCTTTGAGACGACTTTAGGGTCTCCTGTCATGAAGTAAAAGTCGGGTAAATCTGCTCCCATAGCCTTAGCCCATCTCTTCATCACCTCAGGTGTATCGGTGGCGGGGTCTACGGTAACAAATACGAAAGCTATTCTGCCCCGGTATTGGGGGTCAAGCATCTTATATGCTTCTACACTCTTTGAGACTATTATCGGGCATATGTCTGGGCAACGGGTATAAACGAATGATAATGCGATAGGTTTGCCCTTAAAGTCTGAGAGACTCCTCTCCACACCATTCTGGTCGATAAGCGTGAAATCTGCCGCCATGATGGGGGGGTCAAACTCGATTGTTCCTTTAAGCTCTTCAGAAGGCTGGGAGAATACAATAACTATTATAGCTCCGCCCACCACTAAGGCAACAGCTGACAAAATTATCAGCACAAAACGTTTATCCATAATTTTGTCGTCCTGGTTTTTTGGTGATGTTTCATTTAAAGTTTGCTATTATACTCTTACGGAGTTCTTAATAATGTGGATTGCAGGTTCCTTTTTTGTGATAGGGCTTAGGAGGCTTGGAAGGACGTCGGTTGAGATTCCTGTGATAGGTCTTGGGACGTGGGAGATGGGTGGGAGCTATGCTCCTGATTACTCACGGGATAGGGAGGTTATAGAGGTGATTAGGTATGCGGTTGGCTGTGATGTCAGGCTGATAGATACTGCGGAGATGTATGGTGGTGGGCATACGGAGGAGCTTGTAGGAGAGGCTGTTAGAGAATTCCGTGAAGAGGTATTCATAGCAACCAAGGTCTGGGTATCCCATCTTAGATACGAGGATGTGTTCAAGGCCCTTGAGGGAAGCTTGAGGAGGCTGGGAACAGACTACGTGGACCTATACCAGGTTCATTGGCCCAACCCTGGAGTCCCCCTACGTGAGACCATGAAGGCCATGGAGAAGCTTGCATTGGAAGGCAAGATAAGGTTCATCGGGGTCTGCAACTTCTATGTCCCCGAGCTCGAGGAGGCCATGACCTATCTCTCGCATTTCGACATAGTCTCGAACCAGGTTCTCTATAATGTTAGGGACAGGGGGGTTGAGGAGAAGATTCTCCCCTACTGTAGGAAGAACGGGATTACGGTGATGGCCTACAGGCCTCTTGCGAAGGGCGCCATCTTAAGGGAGCCGTATAGGGGTAAGTTGGAGGAGATTGCCGTGAAGTATGGTAAGACGGTTGTTCAAGTTGCCTTGAATTGGGTTCTGAGACACGACCACGTGGTCGCTATACCCAAGACCAGTAACCCGAGGCATCTCGACGAGATTTTAGGGGCGGTTGGATGGAGGATGAGTGATAAGGATTATGAGAGAATCTCTGAGATGTTTAGGGTATGAGGACGGCTCGGGCATCCACCTCTCCATGCTTCAGCTTCCTCAGGACCTCGTTGGCCTTCTCCAAGGGATAGTCTTCATGGATTACTTTCAGCTTTCCCTCCGAAGCAAGCCTGACAACCTCTCTCATAGCCCACCTAGGTCCGACAACAGTCCCCACAACCCGCTTCTCCTCGTAGAATGGGAACCACCCAAGCTCTACATGGACACCTATCACGACTGTTCCGTGAAGCTTTGTTGATTTGAATGCTTGCTCTGCCACCTTGCTGGATGGTGCGAAGACTATGCTGACATCAAGGCCCCCTATCCTCCGTATCTCCTCCACGGGGTCCTTCTCAGAGGAGTTTATCAGCCATTTTGCCCCAAGCCGCTCGGCGACCCTAAGATGGTTCTCCCTCCTGCTCACAGCAACCACATCGGCTCCATGAAGCAACGCAAGCTGGATAACCATGTGCCCAACCCCACCCACACCGAAGACCCCTACCCTCATACCAGGCCTTAGGTCGGCCTTCATAACCGCTCCGTAGGCGGTTATTCCTGGGCAGAAGAGGGGTGCGGCTTCCTCAGGGCTTAGGTTATCGGGGACCTCGTAGACGTGCCGGGCGTCCGCCACAATATACTCTGCGTATCCTCCGTCCACGTGTTCTCCCGTCAGCTTCTTCTCGGGGCAGATGTGCTCCATTCCACGTAGGCAGTAGTCGCATCTACCGCATGAGGACCAGATGGGCTGTATCCCTACCCTCGCACCCTTCCTGAGGCCCTCCACACCCTCCCCCAGCTCGACCACCTCACCTATTATCTCGTGGCCGGGTATTATGGGCAGCTTGGAGGGTATCCCGTATCTCCGCCACTCGCCCTCAATCATGTGGAGATTAGAGCGGCATACGCCGCAGGCATGGACCTTAACGAGAACCTGCCCAGGGCCCGGGTTAGGTGTGGGGACATCCTCTATAGTTAGCGGCGACTCCTCAGCAGGCCTAAACTCGTGTAGGACAGCGGCCTTCATGGGCATTACTACATGAATTTAGCTAAATAAACCTCTCTCAGCACATTATCCCTATGCTCGGTAGGGCGGAGGCCTTAAGGCTTGTCGAGAAATATGTTTCATCCAGGAATCTATTGTTGCATATGGTTGCTGTTGAGGCTATTATGAGGGGGTTGGCGGAGAGGCTGGGTGAAGACGTGGAGGAGTGGGGGATGGTGGGTCTTCTCCATGACATAGACTTCGAGCTTACGAAGAACGACCCCTCGAAGCATACCCTCGAAGCCGAGAAGATACTCAACGGCCAAATACCCGACGAACTTATCCGAACCATTAAAGCCCACAACCACGAATACACGGGAGTCAAGCCGGAGAAACCCATAGACTATGCACTGATAGCAGCCGACGCCGTCTCAGGACTCATAGTTGCCTGCGCCTTAGTGATGTCCTCAAAGAGGCTGGAGGAGGTGAAGCTGAAGACTCTGGTTAAGAAGTTCAGGCAGAAGGACTTCGCTAGAAAGGTTAGCAGGGAGAGGATAATGGAATGCGAGAAACTCGGCCTAAAGCTGGAAGAGTTTCTGGAGATATCCCTGGAGTCCATGAAGAAGGTGGCAGGCGAACTCGGCCTATAAATTAGAATGGCTGCGTTATCATCAGAGTAAATGTCAATGCATACAGTATTATCCACGCGGGGAAGACCTTGGCCATCAGCCCCCTAAGGACGTTGGGGTCCCCCGAAGACCTTCTCGAAGACCTAAACGCAACCGCATCCAAGATTATCATTATCAGCACAAGCAGGGCCGATGCATGAGTCCATGGAGGGAAACCTATACGCCTCGCTAGATCTAATCCAATCAAAATCGTTAATACTCCTAGCAGGTGTCTAAGTAGGGCTAGTGAGGAGTGCTTGGGAGAGGATGCCTCAAGAACTCTAAATACCGTTATCATGTCGCTTAGCATGACACCTAGCCACGCACCAGCAACAAGCACATGAATAAACACTAAAATGTCTTCAGCCATGGTGATGGGAAAATTTGGTGGAGTTTCTTATAAACATTGTTGTTAAAACGGTTGAGTTATCATGAGGAATAATGTCGAGAGGTATAACAGCACCCAGAGAGGGGATAGATTTTTAGTGAACCCTTTAAAAGATGTTATTGCTTCAGGGTTGAATAACTTGTAGGATCTTCTCAGAATCAAGGTATCCATGATTATCATAATTAGGACAAGTAATGCGGAAGCATGAGTCCAGGCAGGGAACCCTGCTCTTCTGGCCAATTCAACACCTACAAGTATAGTTAATAGACCTGCAAGCCATCTCAAGACTGATACCCCAGAATTTTTCTTCAATGGATGTTCAATAACCCTTAGAAGATAAAGCGTGTCAGCTAACATCAACCCAAACCATACGCCAGCTAAGAGGATATGCATGTAAAGTAGCGGTGCACTCATGTTGATGCGACTGCATTTATTTCTGCTTTAATAATTTTATGATTCTACGCCTGGTTTTAAATTATCTTATGGAAAGTGATATTAGGATGGTTTATGGTTTCTATGTGAGGATTATGGGTCTGCCTGAGGATTTTGGGAGGAGGGTTAGGGGGCCTGGCCCTATTATGCCCTCTGATATAGAGCTTTTGGTCAGGGAGGTTAGGCTTCTGAAGGCTGAGGTCGAGAAGATTAAGAGGGCCTTGGAGAAGCATGGGATAAAGGTTGATTAGAGCCACTCGATACGTTTGACGAGATACTCTGCCCGCTCCCAGACAATCTCGAGGGCGTTCTCGGATAGTAGATACTCTGGTCCCTTGCCCTCAACCGAGAGGGAGGCTGCGGCAGCGCCTATCGCAGCAGACCACTCGAGGTCCCCCGTCTTTATGTATTCGGCCATCATGGCCCCTCCCATCACATCTCCCGCCCCCGTTGGGTCTCCTCCCCTCACCTTGTATGCCGGAACCTTGAACATCTTTCCATCTGTATTAACTATCAGCCCCCATGAACCCGAGGTGACGACTATCACGTCCGCCCCCATGAACCCGAGCCTCCTACACATCTTCACCGGGTCATCTATTCCCGTTAGGACACGGGCCTCCTCCCTGGAGATGCGGAGCATCCATAGTCCCTCAAGCATTAGGGGGCTTAGGGTTCGCTGGAGGGTTACCTGCCCGGGTATCTCGGCCGACCTCATCAAGCCCTGGGGGTCCAGCGCCACGTGCTTTGCCCTCGAGATAAGCTCAGGTATCTCGTTCACGTCTATCTCCCATGCTACTGGGCCGAGGTATACGTGGGGTTCCCTTATCTCTTTTAGGCTTATGTCGGGTGCTCTTGAGAGGAGTTCCACTACCCTGTCCTCGCTCATGTAGCTCAGCTTGAACCGGGTTGTCTGGGCGTCTGGGAGCCTGATTACGCCCGATGTGTCTATGCCTGCCTCCGCCAGGAACTCCAGGTAGTCCTCGGGGAACTCTCCCCCAATCACCGAGTATATCTTGACCTCGACGCCCATAAGCCTGGCTCCCAGGGAGGCGTAGGCAGCCGTCCCACCCATGGCTATATGCGGCTCATGGTCATGAAGCAGGACCTCATCTATTGTAAGGTGTCCAACCACAGCCATCATCGCCGAACAGCTCCCTCTAATAGACCGCCCCCGATATGGACGCGGTCTATGTGTTTTGATAGTATTTCACGGTTATTAAATATTGAGCCGCAGAAGGGGCATCTGACGCCTTCTGGGACCTCTATGTCGGGTAGGGGGGTGGCCTTCTTGACCAGGTCTCCTATAACCTCCCGCATCACAACCACGCCTATCAGCCTGCCCTTCTCTATGACCGGGACCCTCCTGATGTCGTGGCTTATCATCAGGGATATTGCCTGCCTCACGGTTATCTCGGGGCTGACGGTTATGAGGGGCTTCGAGGCAACCTCCATGAGCCTCGTCTCCGAAGGGTTCCTTCCCTCGGCGACCACCCTGTAAAGTATATCCTTCTCGGTCAGAATCCCCGTGGGAGAGCCCTTCTCATCCACCACGATAACGCTCTCCACACTATTCTCCTTCATGGCCCTCGCAGCCTCCGCAACGGTCTCCCGCTCACCCAGCCTCACAACATCACGGATAACATACTTCCTCACAGGCTCCTCCAAGATATCTGTCAGCGTCATGGCTTGTTTCACGGTAAAGAAATAGCTTAATGGGATATGAATTTAATGCGTGTATTTAAGCTCCATTTAATTGAGGTTGGGGTGAGAGGCATGGTGAGCATACTCCTTATAGGGTTCCTAACGGCCACCGCCACGTTGTATTTCGTAGCCTACCTTAAGAATCCATCAACGGTTGGAGAGGCGGCTAGGAACGCCTTCCACCTACTTTTCCACCCATCCCAGGGATTCGCATACATTATAACGGCCGCATTCCTCCTCTCAAGCCTCCTAGTAATCATACTACCGAAGGAGCTGATAGCCGAGTGGATTGGCAGAGGCTCCGGACTGAAAGGGATAACCATAGCAACCCTCGCAGGCATGGTTACGCCGGGAGGCCCATCCCTCATCTACCCCATACTCATGGCACTCTATAGGGCAGGCGCATCGATAGGGCCTGTAATCGCATACCTCTCGAGCTGGGCTTTAATGAGCCTGGTCAGGGTAACTGTCTGGGAGATACCGTTCCTCGGGCCATCCTTCGCCATAGTTAGGCTGATAGTCTCGATACTCGTGCCGATAGCCCTGGGACTCCTCGGCCAATGGGTATATGATAGCTTCTTCGCTCCACAAAGCATTTAATCTCCCGTGAGGAACATGAGAGGGCTTGAGAACCAAGATTATCGCAACCCTCGGCCCATCCTCATCCAGCCCAGAGATAATCTCCAAGATGGTGGATGAGGGAGTATCAGCGTTCAGGATAAACTTCAGCCACGGAGAAAAGGATGATTGGAGGAGGCTCGCAGAGCTGGTCAGGGAGATAGAGGAGGAGAAAAATGTTCACCTAGCCCTGATAGGAGACCTCTCAGGCCCCTCGATAAGACTCGGCTCACTCAGAGAACCACTAAAACTCAGGAGAGGAGAAAGAGCATATTTGATAGAGTCGGAGGAATCCGAGGCCCCATCCACCATACCCGTTCCAGATGGAAGAATCCTACAGCAACTCGGCGAAGGACACATCCTGCTGATGGATGATGGACGGGCAGCATTTAGAGTCGAGGAGGTAAAAGGCGATAAAATAGTCCTCAAAGCATTGACTGACGCAACGGTCTCATCGAGAAAAACGGTGGTGATTCAGGGGAAAGACCTAGACTTACCCGCAGTAACTGAGAGGGATGTGGAGGCCGTGAAGCTTGCAGCCGAGGAAAGCTTCGACTACGTCGGGCTAAGCTACGTTAGGGGAAGCAGCGATATAATGATGCTTAGAGGGATGCTGGTGTCGCTGGGAGCGGGCAGCACGGGTATAATAGCCAAGATAGAGACGCCGACAGCCCTGAGGAAGCTTCCTGAGATAATCGAGGCATCAGACATAGTCCTCGTGGCTAGAGGAGACCTGGGAATGCACTTCCCCCTCCAAGAGGTCCCGAGGCTCCAGGAGAGAATAGTATCCGAGAGCTTAAGGAGGGGGAAGCCTGTGATAGTGGCCACCCAGATACTAGGCTCCATGATAGAGAACCCGGTGCCAACCCGGAGCGAGATAGTAGATGTTGTTACGGCCATCAGGGAGGGAGTGGACGCATTAATGCTGACAGGCGAGACAGCCGTTGGCAGATACCCCCTGGAGACGGTTAAATGGCTTAAGCGGATACTCGAGACCTATGAGCCGTCGATTCATCCGCCAAAAACCGAGCTGCCGGAAACCTCGGAGATAGGCGACAGATTCGCATACGGGATAACATCTCTGGCGGAGTCCCTGAACGCAGTCATAGCGGTATACACCAAGTCTGGAAGAACTGCGCTTAGAATGGCTAGGTTCAGGCCCCAAACCCCTATATACGTTGCATCACCATCAATAGAGGTTCTGAGAAAGCTCTCGATAATCTGGGGAATGAACCCTATACTAGTAGGCTCAAGAGACTATAATCAGGGCTTGGATGAACTTCAGGAAAAAATCATGTCGAGGATTAATGAGGGCAAGATAATAGTTCTGACATACGGGCTTAGGGAGGAACCCCTTCACCTAGTAAGGGTGATACAGGTGAGACGCTCATAGGGCAAGTTCGGGCTTCATGAACCTGATTAGGGGCAAGACCTTCAGGAATACTCTTCTCGTGGTTTCAAGGTCGTCCTTACAGTGAGACCTTATCCTCGACTCAGCACCCCTACGCCCCCTCAAAGCCTCCTGATAAAGAGAAGGAACATCGACCCCCTCCACCGACACATCCTTCGCAATGCCAAGAAACCTCGCAACATGATACAAATCCATCCTAGATAGCTTTAGGCAGCTTCTTACAAACGACGCCAAGTCAAGGTGGACAGGCTTCATGAGGCCCTCGGGGTTGATTCCGAGCTTCAAGGCTCTTGAACAGAGGAACGGGATATCGAAGCGTTCACCATTCCAGGTAACAAGTATATGATATGAAGAGACGTTGCCGAAAACGTTTCTTAAGATTTCACGCTCCCTCCTAGGCTCGGAGACATAAAACCACCTAAACCTTCCATCTAAATCCATCAAGCCAACACCAACGGTAACACCAACATCAGCGTCAAGACCCGAGGCCTCAACATCAAGGAAACAGACCCTAGGACCACGCCTAACCATACCCCGTAGACTACCAGGAATCAGAATAAATATGAACTATTACATTTTTGCAAACTCCTTAAATCAGGTATTAACTTTTTGCAAATATCGTAATGACCGTTAAGGGTTTATTTAAACTTGATGAAATCTTTCATGACTTAGCCCCACATGAGGCGGGGAAATCGTGAAAGATTTGACGGCGGGTTAAGCACGGTTATAGGGGCGGCCATACTCACAGTAATCACCGTGATTCTCGGTGTCTTACTCTTCGGCATAGCTATGGGATGGCTCTCCGCTACCTCGAACGAAAGCACGTCGGAGGTCAGCCAGGAAGTCCTTAAGATACAGTCATATCAAATGCTTTCAATAGAATATATCAACTACACTGTAGAAACGCATCTCGTAAATGTTAGAAACCTTGCAAAAATACCCTTAACAATAACTAGAATAGAACTATGGGGAGAGAACGGCCTCATAGACTCGATACCGAACCCGGGATATACCAACATAACAAAGCTTCAGAGAGGCGAGTCCGCAACACTCGAGATACCATATTGCTCGGACTGTGAGCTGGGAGAGAATCTTCTTCTAAGAATCTGGTATATCGCCTCCGCACTATACAGGGAAAACATAGTAGAGTCAATAGACGAGATGACCTTCATAGAAACAAGCTTCATAAACAATATTGGAACAATAGCATCGGAGTGTCCCCTACCGGAAACATACCTGGTAATAGATGTAGTGGATCCAATTACATTGGTTGATAGTGGCGAAATACTTCCAGAGCCATTCAATATCGTATATATTAGGTCTCCGCTCACCAACATGCTTGGAACAGCAGATTTTCAAGTAAATGTAGAGGGTGCAAATGGAATGGGGGTGGGTTATTCATCCTATAGCATACCATCAAACAATTTGATAAGGGTTCAAGGAAATTACGAGGGTATAAGGGGGCCACTCAACATAACAATTAGCAGTCATGGATATGGTGTCCTGCCTCGTGGATGGAGTCTAGGATACCTTGAAGGAAGGGTTCATGTATCTGGTGTGAGGAGTATCTGGAGTGGGGCAGATAAGCTCGTTAGGCATGTAGAGGTTCAGCTAGGTTTCGCCCAACCGGGAACATATAGAGTCTCTATAGAACTTCTAGACTGTAACAAAAACCTAATCGGATACGGGGAGAAACACGTAAACCTTCCTCCAGATGTTTCTGGAGAGGCGTCGATAATAGAGATAATCGGTCTTGAGAATGCTGTGAAGATAGAGCAGATTTATTATGTCGAGGTGACGATACATGGATCGTAAGTTATATGGAGTAGTATCGGTGGCTACGCTCACCATAGTTCTCTCAATAGTAGTTGGGGTAGGCATATTCTTCATGCTATACATGAGCGGTGTAAGTAACATAATCCGGATAAGTGAACAGAAGCAGGTGAACGAGAAAATACTCATGCTTAGAAGTGTTTTATCGGCCGATTATGCATATTATCCGAGTGGAAAGGTTATGTTAAGAAATATTGGGAGAGAGGACCTAGTAGTCTTTAGGCTCATAACATACCTTAACGGCTCTCTTGTCTGGGACTCCGGAATAAAGGAGATAGCCAGAATAAAGAGCGGAGAATCGAAATTGGTCAGCTTCGAGTGTCCCGGATGCAGGAAGAACGACCCTATATTGCTGGCTGTTTATTATTTTCCTTCAATTCTTCTTCACGAACCAAATCAGGTAAAGCCGTTGGATGAGATAGAGGTCTACAAGGTTCTCTCAATAACGGTTAATCCGCCTAGAGAGGGGGCGCTCTCAATATTTTGCCCAACACCCTCCCTATGGACTATAATCGACATGGTAGACCCTATAGAGGGAGATGACCTCCAGACACTTACAGACCACGTAAGAATACTCCCCTCCGACTCTCCGGTAGAATCAATGATAAGGATACGGGTAGATGTATCTTCTGGAGGAACCGTCAGAAGCTCGGGTCCAGTAAATATACCCAGCAAATCCGATACAGACCTATGGATCGACGCAAACTCAGAAGGGTTATCTCATCCAATTAAGGTTACTATAAACTCTCTACAGGAGGGGTGGGTAATAATCCCCGACACATATGAGCTGAATAATGATTATGGAGCCAGAGTGGATTACGTCAAGATTTCCTGGAATCCAATAAGTAAGAGGATTATGGAGACGTATATTAACATATTCTATGTCGAGGAAGGAACTTACGGAATATCAGTAGAGATTTATGATTGTGAAGGAAATTTACGTGCAAGCGGATACAAGGAGGTGGAAATCTCCAACGTTCCTTTAGCAGGGCTGTTCTTAAGGGAGAGCCTCTTAATAGAGCCTATAATACCTATACTTGAGGCATACGTAATTAAAGTGTCGATAATTAACCTGACTCCGCACACCACCACAACAACGACAATAACCGAGACAATAACAGAAACAGTATTAACTGACTCGACAACCACCACGACGCTAACAAAGACTATAAATGAGAGAACTACAGTAACTACCACGACAAAGACTAATACAAAGTATACCACAACAACCACTACAACCACCATACCATCTACACTTACCAAGACAAAAACCCAGAAAACCACTACCACAACAACTATAACACGAACCTACAGCTGGTATAGTAAAACCACGACAACGACCACAACGACTGCGACGAGAACATACACGGAAAACATACCCACAACAACGACGACAACAACAAAAACATTCACAGAAACAACTTACACAGATACAGTTACCAGGACAACAACCATTACCCGAACAATAACTACAACGACCACTATCACCGTGACAACCACGACCACGATCTTTAACGGCGGAGGTTCGGGGGCGTCCTCAAACCCAATCTTAGGCATAATTGCGTTATTTACTTCTATCTCGTTATCTCTTGGAGCGTTTATGTCTATGGTGGTGAGAGGAAGTGGATAAGAGGTTGAAGAAAGTTTCCGCATCACTTATGTTGGTCTTCTTCATATTAGCGGGAATAATGGCGGTCGCATCATATCACACTGTAGTTATAACAGAGACAACCACAACAACTATCACAACGACAATCTACACTAAGATTTTTACGGAAACTACGACAACGGAGACTACGAGGACCCTTTCCATAACTGCCACAGAGACAACTACGACCGAGGCAACTAGAACAAAGACCAATACAGAGTATCTTAGCACTACTACCACGACTACTACTACGACTAAGACCCGTAGAAGATATGTCTGGGAAGTAACGTATACTACCACGATAACATGGACTAGGACGATAACCTCGTGGACCTCGACTACCATGACAGTAAGCGGGGGAACATCAACCACCACACGCTACACCACTACAACCTTATCCGACACATTAACTACATGGACAACCAACACCACTACAATTACCAAGACAGTTACGGTCACAGTTACCACGACCACTACTAAGAGGGGGGTTGGACACTGAGGAGGAAGAGAGGTCTTGCATCGATTCTAGGGGCCGCAATAGCACTAGCAATAGTAATAACAATACTCATCCCTCTCTGGATGCATTTAATCGGGCTTCAATCAATATTTATAAACCAAGCCAATCGAAGGCTTCAATTCGAGTTTGAGAAGCTTAATGAGAGACTTGAGGTCCATGTCTCCATAAGTCCGCCTGACGCATTTGGCCAGAGAAATCTAGTTGTCCTACTTAGGAATCTGGGGGCCTTGGCGATTGAGGTTCCATCAATATATCTGGAAAGCCGTATCTATGGATTAATCAAACATGACCTAGGACCTGAGCAGAGACTAATACTACCGGGAGAGCTAAAATACGTAATAATAGAGAGTGGTGTCGGAGGCTCTGGATTCAGTCTCGAGAATGAGGATAAGATAAATGTCTATGTTGTTACTATGAGGGGGAATAGATTCAGTGCTCCTGAGGTTGACATTGGGCCAACCAGCCTCCCCTATATTCTATCAGTCATGCTTGCTCCCCCAAGCCTGGAGTATCGATACGATATAGAAGTTAGAGCGGTTCAGCTGGACGACAACCCATTAATTGGATGCATAGCCTTGAGCAGTTACGATTACTCGGAAGGATGCAAGGGCATGGTGAGAATCACCAACATAGCCGCAGAAGAGCTTAGCACAAATATGATTATAGGATACTTCATGGTTGCTCCAGGCCTATACTCTGTATCAATTTACAGGAAGGCATGGGTTGGGGGAAGATGGAGCGAAGTAGGTCAAATATCTCCTCCAGTAACAATATACATTACAGATGATACCTCGATTATGTTCAATGACACATTCACAGCACCCGAGAAAATTCCATTAAGAGTAACTGTTCCTCAACCTTATCAGCTAATTTTGTTGGACAACCCGACTAAGAACATTCTTATACCATTCATGATAACCTTAGGCAACATGACTGAAGCTCTAAGAGATATATCTATAATATTCGAATACTCGGCTGACAACTTAACCGTAATTCCCAACCTTATCGAGGTAAAGATTTCAAGGTTGTCGCCGGGTGAAACTTATCATGGATACTTCAACATAACAGTAGTTGATGATAGTTATCCTGGAGGTGTGGTAACTTATGGGATTAGGGTGATGGGGGCTGTGGGCGAGATAACTGAGTCGAGCTATGACTCAAGTGTTATGGAGAGACCAGTCTTGGATGGTTTGGAGATAAGGGTGATAACTTCTGGGATGCTCTTAACGCCCTGAGCCTCAGAATGGTAAGGTGTATTAGGTGGTGTATGCTAGGTGGGGGTTGATGAAGGTGGGTTAGGGGTGGATTATGGGGAGCTGATTAAGGAGATTGTGGAGGACAGGGTTAGCGGTGCCTCGAAGCTCACAATCAAGGCCGCATACCTCATACTCAAGGTCGTTGAGGCAAACCCCAGCGTCGAGACCCTTAGAAGGATTGTCCAAGTAGTCTCAAGAGCTCGTCCAAGTATGCCCTCGATAGCCAACATGGCGGCTTTAATCGCCTCTCTCGCCGAGGCCGAGTATGCCGGGGGTGTGGACTTGGTTAAGGCTGTGGAGAGGGCTGTCAGGGATGCTGTCAATGAGTATCAGGAGGATGTGAGAACGGTTATTGAGAGAGGTGTGGCAACTCTCTCCAACTACAGCTCCATCCTAACCCATAGCTATAGTTCCTCGGTGGCAGCGATACTTGAGAAGATAGGCGGAATGGGGGTGAGGGTAGTTGTCACGGAGTCTAGGCCCGGGCTTGAGGGCGTTAGGCTGGCTGAGAGGCTCTCCAACATGGGGGTAGACGTATACCTGGTCGTTGATGCTGCGGCTGCCTATGTTTTGGAGGATGTTGAGGCAGTGGCCGTGGGATGCGATGCACTGTTGGAGGACGCCTCCTTCCTGAACAAGGTTGGGACACGTATGCTAGCCCTCGCCTCAAGGGATGCGGGTAAACCTTTCTACGTGGTATCGGACCTATGGAAGGCTGCGGTTTATGGCGTGGAGGTGGAGGAGCATGACCCGAGGGAGGTCTACTCGGGGAAAAGCCCCGTCAAAGCCCTTAACCCATACTTCGAGGTTACGCCCTCGAACCTGGTCTCCGGGTATATCACCGAGAAGGGGCTTCTAAGAGAGGGAGAGCTGAGAAAGGTTCTCAAGGAGATTTGGATAAAGTTCTCCCCCGGCACCTGAGAGGGCAGAATTTATCAGAAGCCTACGCACCCTGGTTTGCATGAAGGAGCTTAGGTTTCCGCTCGTCGCCTTGAACCTGAAGGTGTATGGGGAGGCGTTGGGCGAGGGGGCGCTGAGGCTCTCCAAGGTTGCTGAGAAGGTTGCGGAGGAGTTCGATGTAGGAATACTCGTAGCCCCACCCCTCCTAAGCCTGAAGACCATAGCCGAGACAGTAGAGATACCGGTCTTCTCACAGCACGTGGACCCCTACAGCCCAGGAGGCCACACAGGCTCGGTTCTGGCAGAGGATATAAAGGAGGCCGGCGCCCAAGGCTCGCTCCTCAACCACTCGGAGAAGAGGATGCTGTTAGCCGACATAGGTGCGGCGCTGGACAGGCTCCGGAGGAATGGGCTCAAATCAATCCTATGCACCGACACCGTGGAGACAACTAGGGCTGGGGCGGCTCTCGGCCCGGACATCATAGCTATCGAGCCTCCAGAGCTGATTGGGACGGGTATCCCGGTCTCCAAGGCTAAGCCGGAGGTGGTCGTGGGCGCCGTGGAGGCTGTTAGGAGGATTAATCCAGGTGTTAGGGTTCTTTGCGGGGCGGGTATCTCGTCCGGGGATGATGTGGCCAAGGCCATAGAGCTGGGGGCTGAGGGAGTCCTCCTGGCAAGCGCATACGTTAGGGCGAGGGAGCCTGAGAGGGTTCTCTCGGAGATGGCCGAGAAAGCTGTCAAGGCCTGGGAGAAGCGACCCTAACCACGAGCCTCCTACCCGAGCCATCGAACGCATGGATATCCTCCACACCCATGTAGGGGGGCGTTAGAATCAGCATGACCCGCCCAACAAAATTATGCATGTCCTCGACAGACGGCTCGCCTACACCTGAGGGATGGGAGTGGGCCAACCCAACTATCGTGAAGTCTATCGGGAGTAGGTCCAGCCTGAAGTGGACCGAGGACTCGCTGTGGGTTGAGAGGGGGGCGAATAAGAGCTCCTCGACGTGGACTTCGTCCCCCTTCTTTCTCCCCCGAAGCAGGGCAAGCATCTCGAGTGGATGAGCCTCCCTGGCCATGGCCAGCAAGCCCTCGAAAACATCTCTGGATAAGACCACGACGCTGACCACGGCAGCACACCGCTAAGCCCCTGAAGCCCCCGCCTCCATAACCTTTACCTTTCTCCTCAACCCCTTCCAGACAAAAACGATTCCAGTCAAGAGGAGCAGCAGCCCGATTACCCCTATGGTGGGGGTGATTAGGAGGCTCACGGCGTTAAAGAACTGCGGGAAGCTTACCCTGCTGGTTATGTTCAGAAATATTGACGAGGTCAGGGCTGCGGTCATGACCCAGAAACCTATCATCGTTAGGACAAGACCTATCACCACGTCCCCAATCCTCCTTACATCGACCGAGGAGCCGTCCTCCCCAGGCTTCATGGGCATCAGGATTGCGGCTGCGAGATAAATGGCCACGGCCCCAACAGGGTAAAAAATCATGAAGACTATGAAGAGGAGCCTGAAGATTATAGGGTCCATGTCGAGGGCCTCACCTAAGCCTCCACACACGCCGGCCAGAATACGGTCCCTACCAGACCTATAGAACCTCATCAACCCCTAGTGGATAAACAATAGGGTGGCCTGGGATAAATCGTTTTTGCTGGAATATAATATGGAGGGTAATACGCCTGGAGCCCCGGGTTCAATAATCGCCTTCCTTTGCGTAGGGGATGCTCCAGAGGGCTACGGAGAAGACCACGGCCTTGAACCATGCATTAAACATCCTCTCCACATCCTCCTCCGAATGACCCCCCTTAGCCAAGAAAGGCTTGATCGTAGCGGTTATAGGGTATATGAACGCTATCATGTATCTCAGCGGAATATGCTCCACGCTCCGCACATTATCAGTCCTATTCTTACCGGATCTATGATGCCGTTTGCCGATCTCATACTGGTAGTCGAGCCATTCCCTATCATAGTCCCTGAAACATAGGTCGAGGATCCATTGACCAAATCTTTTCCGAACGGACTCGAGATATTCTTTGATGGGCTGCCCGGTGTCTTTGTCGGAGAAGTAGTAGATGAGATGGGGGTTGGAGCCAACCCATCCATACCATAGGTCGAGTATATCGTTAACCTGGTCCTTCAGCACCTCGCCAGCCATTCTAAGATACTTCACGTCCTCTTCGGAAAGCATAACCGTCTTCTTCAGAAGCTCGAACTCCTCATCACTCAAAGGAGCCCTCTCAAGCCCAGGCGCCCCATACCTGTATCCGGGAATATTCTTGGCAACCATGCCGTCGGAATCCAAAAAATGTGTTATAAGCCGATTGTAGGGATGAGGTTAGTAGCTTACCATAAAGTAACTGCGAAAAACTAATTTTTGATGGGAGGCATGTTGGGTTGTGGAAAGCAGGTGGGAGGCTGGGTTCAGGATACCTGAGGTCGTGGCATGTAAATGGAGCTTAGAGATTCTCAAGGCCCTCACACGCAGGCCCATGAGGTTCTCGGAGATATTATCTCATCTTAGGATAAACAGCAGAATCCTCTCCGATAGGCTCTGCAAACTATCCTCATACTCCCTAGTGATGAGGGGAGGGGATGGCAGATACCTGGCAACCGAGAAGGGGGTAGAGCTGATTCAAAGCTTTTCCATACTGCTGGAGCACGGTCTATCGGCCTCAACGATAGAGGATGTGCTAAGATGCAAGTGGATGAAGAGCATCCTTGAATCCCTTTACTACAGGGACCTCTATGCAAGCGAGATTCTGAACGCTGTGCCGGGTATTAGGTGGAAGATATTGTCGGAGAGGTTAAGGAAGCTTGAGGCTCATGGGCTGGTCGATAGGGAGGTTATCCCCACGCATCCTATAAGGGTTAGGTATAGGCTCACGAGGAAGGGCAGAATCCTCGCCGGATGGATTCTAATGAATAAGGCCATTCTCCCAGTAAGGCTCTAGGAATATTTCCCCGGCGGCTT
>JAHSRM010000084.1 GCA_021650775.1 Candidatus Benthortus lauensis | reverse complement strand
CTCCTACCACGGCGCATGTGGGTAGCTCGTCGTCGGTTAGGTGGGGGAAGATGCACTCGAGGCAGGCTGTCTCGCCCGGGATTATGGTCGAGGCCATTCCATAGACCTGTATGGCCGAGGTGAAGACGTATGGGACGCCCTCCTCCACACACGCCTTGTTAATCGCCTTCCTGGCGGCTATGCTGTCAAGCCCATCCACGACCACGTCCACCCCCCTAACTATGTCCCTGGCCGTCGACTCATCCACATAGAGTGGCATGGCCTCGAACTCCACGTATGGATTGAGTCTGCTCAGCCTCTCCACGGCCACCTCGACCTTCGAGTATCCCACGTCGTCTGGGCCGTAGAGGTATTGGCGGTGGAGGTTCGACTTCTCCACCACATCCCTGTCAATTAGCCTGAGGTGTCCGACCCCCATGGCCGTGAGCGTCATGGCTATAGGTGAGCCTAATCCACCTAGACCGACTACTGCGACCCTGGATGACTTAAGCCTCTCCTGGCCCTCCAGCCCTATCTCCGTCAAGATAATCTGCCTAGAGTATCGCTCAATCTCGTCGGAGCTAAGCTCCACGCCCATCCCACCCGTAACCGCTGGAAGTATGGTTACCTCATCTCCCTCGCTGAGCTTTGCCTGGAGCCCGCCCAGGAAGGAGGCGTTCTTCCCGTTTATGTAGATGTTGAACCTCCTGCTTAGCTGGCCGTTGGTGATTAGTTTCCCGGCCAGGTCGGGCCTCTTCTCCGAGAGCTTCTCGATTAGCTCTGCGAGGGTCTCGGCTTCCATGCTCATCTCCCTCTCGTCCCTGCTCTGGGCCAGGACTGCGGGGAGGGTTAGCTTGACTCTAGGCAACGCCCATCACCTCCATGATTTTTCTCAGCTCCTCGACCGACGGTCTAATAACTATTGGTGGGCGAACCTTCTCGATAAGGGTCTCGGGAGCCTTCAGGCCGCTTCCCGTAAGATAGCATACCACGGTCTCATCTTTATCTATTATTCCATCCTCGACGAACCTTTTCAGGGCTGCAACCGGGACGGCGGCGCCAGGCTCCACGAATATTCCCTCGAGTGAGGCCACGTCCTTGACAGCCTCTATTATCTCTGGGTCCGAGACCGCTGCCGCTGCACCGCCGGTCCTCCTGATGGTTCTTAGGGCGTAGTTTCCGTCCCCTGGGTCCCCTATCGCCAGGCTCTTGGCAATCGTCTCAGGCCTCTCCACGGGAGTTACATACTCGTCCCCCCTCTGGTAGGCCGTGGCTATGGGCGAGCATCCCTGCGGCTGGGCTCCCGAGACCCTTGTCCCGTTATCTATTAGGCCGAGTTCCCTGAACTCGTTGAAGCCCTTGTTTATGGCGTTGAGGAGGGCGCCGCTGGCCATGGGGATTATGACGTGGTCCGGGGCCTTCCAGCCCAGCTGCTCACAGACCTCGTATGCTAGGGTCTTGGAGCCCTCGACATAGTATGGCCTGATATTCACGTTCACCACGCCCACCTCATACTCCTCGGCGAACCTCGCAGCAAGCCAGTTTGCCTGGTCATAGGTTCCCTTGACCTCGACTATCGTCGCCCCGTAGCTTAGGGCCTGCGCTATCTTCTCCTTCTCGAGGCCCTCGGGTATGAAGACGAAGGAGGGTAGGCCTGCCTTCGCTGCGTGGGCTGCCGTGGCTGCCGCTAGGTTTCCTGTCGAGGCGCATCCCACCGCCTTTAACCCGAGTTCTAGGCATCGTGAGACCGCCACGCTTGCGGGCCTGTCCTTGAAGGAGTGGGTTGGGTTGGTTATATCCTCCTTGAGGTATAGATTTCTTAGCCCGAGCTTCCTCCCGAGCCTCTCAGCCTTGTGGAGGGTTGTGTATCCGGCCCCGAGGGAGACTATGTTCCTGGGGTCCTCTATGGGGAGGAGCTCTAGATACCTCCATAGGTCCTTTCTCCTAGACTCTATCACACTTCTACTGAGATTAAGCCTGCCTAACTCTGGGTAATGGACCTCCAGAGGCCCGAAGCACTCCTCACATACATAGACGAGCCTGGGCTCATACTCCCTACCACATTCCCTACACTTGAGTATGAACCTCCTTAGAGCCGACACCCCCCTAAGGGTCAGGGTTTGGGCATTCAGGGTTTAAGCGCACTTATATACTTTATCGAGCTACGGGGAGTAGTCCATGGAGAGTGCTTCCTCGACCTGGTAGACCCTGCCAACCTCGCCCTCGGGCCTGTAAGTCCTCCTTATCGCCTCAAGCCTCTCCTCAAGCGTTGGGAGACCTCTAAGCCAGCTCAGATACTTCTCCAAGGTCTCCTCGAGGTGGGGATACCTCGACAATATCTCATCCCTTATCCTTGGGAGGAAGTCTAGGACGTAGTCCCTGTAGCTGTATATGCTGTCTGCCGAGATTGTCAGGACCCTTGAGCCAGGGTTCTTCTCGGCTACTCTCAGAGCCTCTATGAACCCCATCCCTGTCGAGGGGCCTCCGTAGACACCCTTCTCCCAGAGCATTAATAGGCCTGCGTAGGAGTCCACGTCATCCACGGTCCTGACGTTCCTGGAGAGGGTGGGCGAGAATATCTCCGGGTTCCACTCACATTCCCCTATTATGTGGTGGACGCCTGGTATGTGGTGGGTTCTGGGAGGCTGTATCCCTATCATCTCTATTCTCTCTCCCTCCAGCCTGCTGCCTAGGCAGAGTCCCATGAAGGTTCCCGTGCTTCCGAGGGGAGCGCACACATAGTCTATGTCCCCTATCTCCTTGACCTCCCTCCAAGTCATGAAGACGTGGGAGAGAACATTCTGCCAACTATAATACTGGTCGATGTTTACCATGCGGAACCTGTTCTTCTCTGCGAGGGCCCTCGTGAAGAAGACTGTTGTCTCACGTGGGCAGAGGTCATACTCCTCGGAGACGTGTATCATATCGACCCCAAGCGCCCTGATTATCTCCTGGTTCTCCCTCGGCATCACGGGCGGCGTAACTCCTATGACCTTGAACCCGTGTTTGATGGCTTGTAGTGCGAGTTCTCTGAGGAAGTTTCCCGAGGAGGCGGTTACTATGACCTTGTTCTCCTTGATGTATCCTTTCTCGAGTGTGTCGTGTAGGAGTAGGGTGGCGGGCTTCCTCTTAACGGTCCTGAGGGGGTCCTTGTCGAAGTCCATGTAGTATTCGAGCTTGACTATGATGGTTGAGCCGTTTGGGAGACCTATCTCACGGTGTCCAGCCGGCTCCAGCCCCTCTCCGTAAAGTTCCTCCACCAGCTCCTCTATCCCCATTCAGGGTGAAGGCCCGTTAAACCTCATATAAAGATTGCTTCATGACAGGCTACTTGGTCTTCTCAACCTTCACAACGGGCTCCTCTATCGCCTCGAGCTTCTTGTGCCCTCCCTTCGCCTTCCTCCTAACCTTGAGTATCTCGGCAAGTATGCTCAGGGATATCTCCTCAGGTGTCTCGGCCCCTATGTCGAGTCCCACGGGTGCGTAGACCCTTAGGAGCTTCTCCCTGCTCACGCCCTTCTCGATGAGATTCTGGAAGACCATGCGGACACGGTTCTTGCTACCTATCATCCCCACGTATTGGGCCGGTGTCTCGACTGCGGCCATGAGGGCCTCTTCGTCGGCATGATGCCTTGTAAGAATCACTATGTTGTCGGTGGGCTTCACGGTTATCTTGGAGAGACCCTCAGCATATCCTGTCTGGAGGACCTTCTCGGCCATGGGGAAGTCCTCGGGCTTGGCCAGGGGGTCTATGACTATCACGTCGAACCCCAGGAACTCAGCCAGCCTGGCCATGGTTCTCCCGAGGTGGCCCGCACCCAATAGTATTAGCCTGGGCTGGGGCTCCACCAACTCGACGGCCAACTCAACCTTCCCCCCGCAGGCCATACCTATACCGCTCCAGCTATCATCGCCTAGGTCGAGCTTGATTATCCTTAGCTTGCCGTCCTTAAGGACCTTCTCGGCCTCCTTTACCACGTAGTTCTCGATGCATCCACCCCCTATGGAGCCGTATACCTCGCCGTCCTCCGTTACTATCATCTTGGCTGTTGTTCCACGTGGGGCCGAGCCCTCCACGCCTATCACGGAGGCGAGGGCGAACCTCTTACCCTTCTCAAGCAGCTCGACGGCCTTCCTGTAGATGCCCTCAACCGTGTAGAGCGAGACCATTCCCAAGCGATGACCGACTTCCTCGCTTATTAATCTTTGTAAACCACATAAAAGTAACGCCTTACCGGGCCTTCCCCTGAGATTCCTCGAAGACCTTCTGCTCCACGAACCATATCGCCTCCATGGCCGCCATGCAACCGAATCCTGCGGCGGTTACCACCTGCCTATAGGTCTTGTCGTGGACGTCGCCTGCTGCGAAGACACCAGGTATCTCGGTCTTGACCCCATCTACCGTGACCAGGTATCCGTGTTCGTCGAGTCTGAGTTTTCCACGGAATATCTCGGTGTTTGGTTTATGCCCTATCGCTATGAAGACTGCTTGGCAGCCTATCACCGTCTCCTCCCCCGTCTTCACGTTCCGCACCTTCACGGCCTCCACCTTCTCATCCCCGAGAATATCGATGACCACGGTGTCCCACACAAAGGCTATGTTGGGTGTCTGGAAGGCACGTTGCTGGAAGATTCTCGAGGCCCTGAGCCTATCCCTCCTGTGAATTACCGTAACCTTCTTCACAATGTTTGAGAGGAAGAGGGCGTATTCCATAGCTGTGTCCCCTCCGCCGACCACCACCACGTTATCTGCTCCACGGAAGAGCGGGCCATCGCAGGTTGCACAGGTTGAGACCCCCCTTCCCAGAAGCCTCTTCTCATTCTCCAGTCCGAGGAGTTTTGGGGATGCTCCCGT
>JAHSRM010000104.1 GCA_021650775.1 Candidatus Benthortus lauensis | reverse complement strand
CGTCCTCCTCAAGCTCAGGCCATTCAACTCGTGGGGAGGGAAGGCCGAGAACCCCCGGAAACTGAGGATTTACGGCCCCAGAGGACTTAGGGAGTTCATGGAGGAGAACCTCTTCGAGAACAAGTTCTTCGGATACCTCAAGACGCTTGGATGCCATAACCTGGTTGAGTTGGAGGAGATGTGGGAGGAAGAGTCGAGGCCATACCCAGGCCTTGCAGTGAAATCCGTCCCCGTGGAGCATTATGGGGGGATAGCATACAGGGTGGAGGCAGACGGCCGGAGTATAGTGTATTCTGGGGACACGGTTCCCGACAGGAGGCTGATAAGCTTGGCGAAGGGATGCGATGTCCTAATCCATGAATGCTCCTTCCCGAGAAGCCATATGCTTGGAAAGCACACGAGCATGGAGGACTTGGCCGAGATAGTGGGCGAGGTTAAGCCCAGGCTGCTCATCCCCATCCACCTCTACCCCATAATGGATGAACACGCCGAGGACTTGGAGAGGCTTGTCAGGGAGAGGGGGGTTGATGTGTTTGTCCCGGATGACATGGATATTGTTGAGGTCTAACCTCCGAGGACACCATGAAGGCATTTTCATATCCAAGTGATGGAGGCTGGTTGGCGTGATTCTAAGCGACTTCGACCTCTGGAACTATATCCGGAGCAAGAGGCTTGTGGTGGAGCCATTCCAGGAGGACGTAGTTAGGGAGAACGGCCTCGACCTAAGGATAGGTGGAACAATAGCCAGGATGAAGGATAATGGAAGGGTCCTGGACACGAGGGGCCGGGGAAACCTGGAGGAATTCTACATCATAGAGGAGGGGGACAGCTTCGTAATCCAGCCCCATGAACACGTCCTCCTACACACAATCGAGTATATCCGGCTCCCAAAGGACTTGATGGGCTTCGTGAACCTTAGGAGTAGCTACGCAAGGGTGGGTTTAAGCGTCCCCCCAACCATAATCGACGCTAACTTTGAGGGCCAGCTGACGATAGAGCTGGTGGGCGGAGACTTCCCGGTGAGGCTCTACAAGGGCGACAGATTCCTCCACGTGGTCTTCGCCAAGCTAACCTCACCCGTCGAGAAACCCTACAAGGGCAGATACCAGGGCCAGAGGGGGGTAAGGCTACCCGAGTTCAGGTAAATCAAACGTAATACCCTGGGAACACCCCAACCCACTCCGGAGAAGCCCGCAGGCGAAAAGACTCTTTAACCCCATCGCAGCCCCATAAAAGGCAGCCCCCATGGTATACGTCAAGAGACTGACCCTACAGGGATTCAAGTCATTCGGCCCCAGGCGGACAACCCTGAACCTGGAGAAGGGCCTTGTGGTTATTACGGGGCCGAACGGGGGAGGAAAATCCAACATAATGGATGCGATTAGGTTCGCCCTGGGGGAGCTGAGCGCACATAACCTCAGGGTAGGCAGGATGTCCGAGCTGGTTCACGACAGGCCCGAGGTATCCCACGCAAAAGTAACCCTAACCCTGGACAACAGCGACGGAACCCTCCCGATAGACTCAAGCGAGGTAACGATAACAAGGAAGATAGACAGGAACGGGGAGAGCGAATACCAGCTCAACGGGAGAACGGTCTCGAGAACAGAGCTCCTCACACTACTATCGCTGGCAAACATAAAGCCCTCGGGCTTCAACATAGTCCCCCAAGGCTCGGTAGTAGAGATAGCTGAGATGAGCGGAGTAGAGCTAAGAAGACTCCTAGAGGAGGTCGCAGGAATAGGAGACTACGAGAAACGGAGGCAGGAAGCGGAGAAACAGCTCGAGATAGCTGAGAGAAACATAGCAGTAGCAAAAGCAAGCACCAAGGAAGTCAGGCTAAGGGTAAAACAGCTGGAGAAGGAGAGAAACCAAGCATATAGAAGGCAGCAGGTCGAAAACCTGCTAAACAACCTGAAGGCCGCAAAATTAAGGAAAAGCCAGGAAGCCTTGGAGAAAGAGTTAAGTGAGATAGACTCGGAGGCGACAAAGGTAGAGGAGGAGCTTAAGACCCTATCAGATAGGAGGGCCGCCAAGGAGGAGGAGAGAAAGGCCCTAGAGGACGAGTGGCGTAATCTAAGAGAGGAGCTAGGCAGGATTGAGCAGGAGTCGAAGAGGCTGGATGAGGAGAAGCGGGTCCTCGAGAAAAGGATGGAGGAGCTGAGAGTCAGGATATCGGTCCTGCATGAGAGGAGGAGCAGGATAAAGACCGAGCTAACATACCTAGCCGACCGTCTCTCAAAGTCGGAATCAACGCTCAAAGCCCTCAAAGAATCCGAGGAAAAGGAGAAGAAGGTTGAAGAGGAGTCCGGAGAACTCTCCCGCCTTGAGGAGGAGCTTAGGGAGGCTGAGGAAAAACTTGGGAAGCTGGAGGAAGAATACCGTGAAAGGAGGAGGGCGGCCGAGGAGGCTGCGAGGAGAATCGAGGAGAGACGCAGAACACTGGAAAAGAGCATGGAGGCTGTCAGGACAAGGATAATCGAGTATGGGAAGAGGCTCAAGGAGACGTATCATCGGATAGCCGGGCTTGAGGCCGAGCTGGATAGGGAAAAGAGGAGGATAGAGGCCGAGGAAAGTGTCTTGGCCGAGAGGGATAAGCAGGCAAGGGAGCTTAGAGATAGGTTGAATGAAGTATCGGGCATGCTCGCATCGGCTAGAGGTCGGCTAAGCATGCTACGTGGATTGGAGAGGAGGTTGGCGGAGACCGTTGAGAGGGCTGGGGCCACCGGCCTGATAGGGGTGGAGGACAGGAGGACCAGGATTCTAGACGCCTTGAACAAGTCTGGTGTAAACGGGGTATACGGCTTCCTAGACGATGGATTCGAGGCAGACGAGGATGGATGGAAGCTCTTGGAAACCCTTGCAGGAGGCTGGCTCAAAGCACTCGTGGTCGAGACCAGCGACCTCGCCCTCAAGATAGGTAGGATAGCCTCCGAAAAAGGTGTAAGCCTAAGGATAATCCCCCTAGACATACCTGTCTCCAAGAACATCAAGCCCAAGAACATCAAGCCGAGATGGGGCTGGGCCCAAAAAGCCCTCCAAATCATCCTCCAAGAGGTATCGGCGAGGCCTGGTGAACAAGGATATAGAACTATTATTGACGGAGTGTCGGTTTACCATGACGGCAGGGTGGAGGTATCCACGGATAAAAGCATCCTAATTGGGAGACTGCTCACACAGGAATATCACAAGGCATCCCAGACGCTTGAGAAGCTTAGGAGATTAATCAGCTTGAAAACCGCTGAGGCCGAGGAGCTGGATAGAGAGGCTGAGAGGTTATCGGAGGACCTGAGGAGCGTCGAGTCTGAGATAAAGCTCCTGAGAAGCAGAATCGATTCAGCCAAAAAGAACGTGGATAAATTGAGCCATGATGTCAGGAAGCTGGACCACGAGAGGAGCGAGGTTCTAGGGGAGCTGAAACTACTGGCAAAACGCTTCCATGAACTCGTCCTAGATTATAGCCGAATCAACGATTACGTGGTCGAGGACTTAACCCATCTTGAGAGACTCGTGGAGGAGGCAAGGGCAGAGGTAGAGGAAAGGAGGCTCAGATACACCGAGCTTAGGGCAGGGCTTGAACCAAGGCTAAAGAGACTGAGGGAGCTTAGAGGGGAGATAGAGAGAATCGGCAGAGAGGTCCATGAAATCAGGGAAAGGATAAGGAGCCTCGCATCCGAGGAACGGGAGGTGGAGCAGGAGCTAAGCGAGTCATCCAGGCTACTAAACGAGCTGGAGAATGAGCTCGATGAGAAGGTTAAGATGATTGAGGAGATAGACCGCAGGCGAAGGACCCTGAGCCAGCAGTTTGACAACGTAGATGTCAGGAAGAGTGAGGTTGACTCGGCCCTAAAGCAGATAGATGAGAATATCCGGGGGCTGGAGTCGAGGAGGACCAGCCTTGCTATTAGGAGGGCCCAGCTTGAGGCCGAGCTAACAAGGGTAAAGGAGGGCTTGAACTCCCTGAGGGTATCCGGGAACCCTCTCCCCATACCCGACCCACTAGCAGAGGAGCTGGAGAAGGAGCTGGAGGAAGAGCTCGAGGAGCTTGGGATGATAAACCAGCTGGCCCCGGGCCAGTATGAGGAGATAATCGGGAACTATAAGGTTAGGTCTCAGAGGATTAGGGAGCTTGAGGCCGAGAGACATGAGATACTAAGGTTCCTCGAGTGGGTCGAGGGCGAGAAGAAGAAGGCCTTCATGAAGACCTTCAACAAGGTCTCGGAGAGCTTCGAGAGATTCTTCTCAACACTAACGGGGGGGCAGGGGTGGCTGAGGCTCGAGAACCCTGAGAACCCCTTCGAAGGCGGCGTGGAGATGATTCTCAGGTTCCCTGGAAAAGGGTCCAGAAGCTCCAGGGCTGTAAGCGGCGGGGAGAAGTCCGTGGCCGCAGTATCCCTCCTCCTAGCCCTCCAAGGCCTGACGCCAGCCGAGTTCTACGTATTCGACGAGGTGGACGCCCACATGGACCTCCAATACAGCCGCAGGCTAGCCAAGCTCTTCAGCGAGATGGCGAGGAACACCCAGATAATAGTGATAAGCTTGAAGGACGTGATAGCGGAGCACGCCGACCAGCTAATAGGCGTCTACATGAGGGCGGGTGAGTCGAGGGCGGTCAAGACCAGGCTCGAGGAGGTGAAGCAGCTTGGTGGATGAACGCATCATAACCATCTGGAGCGACCCGAGGTGGAGGATATTATTCGACGTAACCAGGATTAACCGGGTCAAGCCGTGGGAGGTCAAGCTGGCGGAGATTGTCAAGACCCTGCTCGAGGAACTCCAGGCCATGGGGGTAATAGACCTCCAGTCATGTGGGGTGGCAGCATACTCGGCCGCAACAATCCATAGAATCAAGAGCGAGAGGCTCCTCAAGGCGGACAGCCCCCCGACGCCGAAGGAGCGGCCCATATACGTGGTCCCACCCCCGGTTGAGCTGCCCCTGCCCCCAGAATTCATGATAACAACCATGGGGGAACTTATACAGGCCCTCAAGACCATCTTCAGGAAGCAGCATAAGGAGAATGGTGGGCGGAAGGAGGAGCTGGAGCTACCCGAGGTAGACATAAACGAGTTTCTGGTGAGGCTTGAGGAGAGGGTTGAGGAGTTCCTCGAGGTCCTAAGGGAGCTGCTGGATGGACGGGAGGTGATAAGCTTCAGGGAAATCTCGGCTAACGTGGATAGGCTGGAGGCTGCGAGAAGATTCATCCTACTACTGTTCGCCGCCGCACGTGGAGTGGTGGAGCTTGAGGAGGCCGAGAATGGGGAGATACTGGTGAGGTGGCTTGGAGGAGCTTAAGGAGCTGATGAAGAGGGCGGAGGCCCTACTCTTCGCAGCAGGCAAACCCGTCTCCCTCAAGCAGATAATGAGGATATGCGGAGTCAGGTCCAGGAGAAAGATTGAGAAAATCCTCGAGGAGTTGGTGAAGAAGTATGAGGCTGACGGCGGGGCGCTGGAGCTAGTCCAGCTACATGGTGATAAGTGGTTTCTGAAGTTGAGGAAGGAATACATGGAGCTTGTGGGGAGGTATCTGAGGAAGCCCATGCTGGGGAGAGGCGTAATGAGGACGCTTGCCTTCATAGCATATCACCAGCCTATTACGCAGAGCGATGTAGCGGCGGCGAGGGGGAATCAGGCATACAATCACATCAAGATGCTCCTGGAGAAGGGGTTGATTGAGGCTGAGAAGCAGGGCAGAACACTCGTTCTAAGGACCTCCCCACTCTTCGCAGAATACTTCGGGGTGGAGAACAACCCCAAGGCCATAAGGAGGAAAATCTCCCAATACATGAGGGAGGAGAAGAGGAAGTAACCCTACGCCGGGACCACTGTGGAGGCTATCAGGTATGATGCAAGCGTGGTTAATACCCCGGCTCCAGCCCTCCAGGTCCCAGCTATCGTTTGGTCCGAGGTCCTAGATATCGCCGAGCCTAGGAAGAGTGAGGTTAGGAGGGCTGGAGGATATATCGGGTCGAGGCTTGGCTGGGCTATTATCCTCTGGACCTCCGTCGCCACCTCCGGGGGAATCTGGGTGAAGGGCATCAACGTGAAGGCCGAGATGGCTATTATTATCGCCCCGCTGATGATGCTGAGGCCGTCGTATAGCTTCATCCTCGCCCTGGCCTCTGTAAATGCTAGGTGAACCCTTAATGCGAGCCTCGAGAGGAGTCCCAGTGCCTCGGCTCCCAGCCCCCCATGCCTGGCAACCTTAATCGTCTCGATGGCTATCCTCATGAGCTTGTTCAGGGGCTTGGCCTCGAGTCCATGGGCCATCCTCTTGGCATACTCGTTATACCTCTCATCCCTCATGGCCTCAAGGCTCTTCCCAATAGGGTATCCAGCCTTCATCCTAGATGCCAGGGTATCCAGCATGAGGTAGGCTCCCTCACCCTCACCCACAGCCCTCCTAACGTATCTGAAGTGTGCGAACAAGCCCCACCCTAGGAGGACCGCCCCCGTTACGAGGGGTGCATAGATGTAGAGGGTGGGCATAAAGAATGTGACGAATAATGCTGCGGAGGAGAGGATTATTAGGGCCGTTGATATGGCTACTATGTATTGTGGAATCTCCACCAAGGCCGTTGGGGTGCTGGCCGCCGACACAACATACATGGCAACAGACGCAACCGCTGCTACTAGAACTATTATCAGGGTGTTGAATCCGCCGAAGATTGCTCCGAGGAGGTAGAAGAGTGGTGTGAGGAGGATTATGGCCACCGTCGCCTCGCCCAAGGTCTCCACAGTATTGACGTATCTACTCCACCTCTCACCCTCCCTAACTATTATCGTCTCAAGCATCCTCTCAAGCTTGGTATCAAGCCCAAACCCTCCCTCAACATCCTCCCCAATACTCCTAATCAGGAGAGCGAACTCGGGGTTCGGGTGCCGATAATTATTCAAGGCCACGGGAAGGGTCTTGAGCTCGGTCATCCTCCTAAGCTTCGCCGCCTCCCCCGCCAAGTGCCTCATGAGGTCTCTCCGCTTAGACGACTCGAGCAAGGCCTCCACCAGGGTCTTGCCGCTCTTCACGAAGATGTAGATGAAGGCTAGGAATATTGTCTGCTCCCTGGCCGCAGCACTCCTCATCTCACTATCCCTAATCTTCTTTGAGGCAGCTCCGAAGATAACGGCCAAGACTATGAGGGCGGAGAGCAGGGGGTTCTGTATCACGAAGTCTATTATCGGGGTTACCCAGGGAGGTAGGTCAACCAGGGGTCCCGACCCCCTCCAACGTGATTACAGTTAATCCGAGGCTATCCGCAAGCTCCTTGCTCCCAGGTTCAAGCGAGTTCGACACGATGATTATCTTGGGCTCCCTTCCATGAACCTTCACGTCCTTAAAGTCCATGCTTATGGTCGCTATCCTCAAAACCTCCCTAACGCTGAGGAAGGGTATTATGAAGTAGAGTTTAACATCGTTTGCGTCGGGGCTCACCGCCACTATGTCTATCTTATGGTTTAGCCCGCTCCTACCCTTTAATGACACATTCATCTCAACCCTCGCCCCCCTTATCATCAAGGTCTTTGCGAAGGTCTCGGGGGTAACCCTCTTCTCAAAGAACCTGAACGCCAGCTCCGTAGGCTTATACTTGTTGAGTATCAGCTCCTTAACCTCGGTTAGATTCGATAACGCGCCACACGACTGGCAGATTGACACCGGCTTAGGCTCCTCGAATAGCTCCCCGCAATCCTCGCATACATAAACAGGCTTATACTCTATCATGGAGTCGGGTCTCAGGGGGTCTCCACACTTGGGGCAGAGCCCCCCCTTACCGTATATCTCGACCGAGAGGACGGCTCCGCATGTGTGCATGAATGAGGATTTTTTCTGGATGTTTTGGGAGCCGCAGTTCCTGCATGCCGTGCTAGGTCTTAGCTTGAAGCTCCCGCATGAGGGGCAGTATAGAATCTTTGAGTGGAATTTCCCCTCTAGGAGGTTTCTGTTCCTAAGCTCCTCCAGGATGTCCACTATTGACTCCGCCCCTATTATCTCCTCTACGTCGGAGATTTGAGGGTATGTGAATCCCCTGGGAAGGCTATCATTTATCTCGGGTTCAAACCATGAGTTCTCGTTTTTTCCAATAGATTGTATGATGGTTTCCAATACTTTGAGGTAGCGGTAGCTGAGCCTAGGCTGCTCTGACAATATCGCCCTTCCCCCTCTCCTCCTCAAGAATTCTAATCAGTTCGCCGGCATTAAACCTCTTCTCTTCCTCGGCTAGCCGCCTGAGAAACCTCTCCCTGGCCTCCAGGTTCTCCCTTAGGCCCTTCTTCACCTTTAGTAGGGGTGAGTTTACCGAGAGCTGCTTGGCTGTTGTGGGGAAGAACCTGTCTTGGAATTCATCATACCATGCTACGAGATGCTCCTTCCCGACCTCCTCTATCTCCCATACATTGATAACCCTTCTCCCCCTCTTCGTAACCTTGATTATTGCTACTACGTCGAGTAGGTTTAGGTCTTCCCTCGGGACGTTCATGCTTGCTCCCGTAAGCCTCTCGTATACGTCCTCTATGCTTTCGGCGTGTATCGTCGCCGCCATTCCGTGGCCCGTTGCCGCTGCGCTGAACATTACTTGGGCCTCCTCGCCCCTCACCTCTCCCACCACCACGTAGTCTGGCCTATGCCTTAGACTGAGCCTCAGTATGTCCCGGAGGCTGTATGCGGTCTCGCCCAGGGTTCTCCTTGTTACGAATCTATGCCAGTTGGGGTGCCATGAGAGGTTTATCTCGGGGTGGTAGTCCTCCAGGGTTAGTATCTTGGAGTTTTTTGGGAGGAGTTGGAGGAGGGAGGCGAGAAGGGTAGTCTTCCCGCTTCCCACGGGCCCTGCTATCAGGACGAACCTCTTGGCCTCCAGCATCATCCAGAGGTATGCTGCCACCAGGGGGGATACGGTCCCGAACCTGATTAGGTCTATTATCGTGTAGGGTGATTTGGGGAACTTTCGGATTGTTATGGTGCTTGAGCCTGGGGTTAGTTCTCCTGCGTATGTGAGTGCCACCCTGTCTCCCTCGGGGGTCATGACCTCTGCGCTTGGCTTCGCTATGCTCAGTTCTCCCCCGCATCTCTCGGCCAGTAGCCTGGCCTGGTGGTCCAGCTCCTCCTTGGTGAAGGTTACGTTGGTTGTTATCCAGCCTACGTCGGGGTATCTTCTATGGACTACCTTCACGGGGCCTGGGCTTGTTATCGTTATGTCTTCGAGGTTCTCGTCCCTCATTATGGGGTCCATCTTCCAGTATCCCCTCAGGTCCCTGTTCACGTAGTAGAGGACTATCTTCTCCTCTTCCTCGGTTAGCTTGTATCTCTTCACGGCCTTCTCCGGGTCCACGCCCTTCCTCACGTATCCATCCTCGAGTTTCTCAACTATGTTTCTCAGCCTCTCGTCTAGGGGTGGTTCCTCGACCTCGTAGAGTAGTTCTCCGCCCAAGTCCTTTATCCGTATCTTCACGAGTTCTCCTACCTCATACTCCTCCAGTATCTTCTCCCTCTCTTCCTTCTCCTCTTCCTCCTCCCTCTCCTCCTTAATCTCCACTGCGTCTATTATCTCGGGTTCTTGCTCCAGCTCTATGGTGCCTGTTTTTCTTGTGGTGTAGATTATTATGGCTGCGAGGATTCCTGCCCCTGAGATTACCATGAGTAGGAGGAGGTTATCCCCCGAGGTTATCTCACCTATAATCTCTCCTAGAGCTGTTAGCAGCTCCTCGAGGGCGGTGCTCAACTCCAACAATCCCTTGATAAAGCCTTGATATAAGAGTTGTTTGAGGCGGTTAGCTGGAAATTCTCCACGTATCTATCATGGGAAGATTTATAATTCTTGGGTGTCAGGCCAGGGTTGAGGGGATGAGGGGTCGGAGGGGCTTAAGCGTAGTTGTCAGCGCACTGATAGTGACGGGGATTATCCTGGCCATATTCTCGGCCCTATTCGTGGCTGGGCTGACCCTCTCGCAGGCCGCAAACCGCTCCCTCAGGATGGAGGTAGAGAAGGTCTATGAGAGGCTCCAGGCCTACAAGCTGAACAGCACCCACATCATGCTCGATAACAGCAGGAGCCCCGTAGGCGTCGTGATTAAGTATGTCGTGGAGATAAGCGGCTCAAACATGGTGACCAACCAGCTCTCCCCGCCCTGGACCGTCTCGGCAGGAGAGACAAAGATAGTATCCTACCCAACGAGCAGCGGAACCCTGTATAAACTCGTCTCGGAGAGGGGCAACATCTACATGCTGGGGAATCCTCCCGGGGGACTTGGCTCAGGCTTTACGGCAGAGATATCCCCCGACACCATTAGCGTCCAGGCAACCTTCTCGGGTGTTGCCTCAACCATAACCTTAACCGCAGGCCCAGATTATCCAGGAGACCCCGTAGACCTGATAACAGGCCCCATAATCCCGAGCGACAACTGTTTCACAAGCATATCCTACTCACCCGACCCCGTGAACCTTCCGCCTGGAAGCACGGCGACAAGCGACGTATCACTAACACTGGGAGGAGCAGCCTCATGCCCAGAACCAAGCTACAACATAGTAATCTATGCGAAAGGCTCAGGAGGACAGACAGAGCAAGTCATCCTCACAGTAAACATAATCGCTACACCGGACTTCATAGTAGAACTGATTCCTTCAACGGTCACCCTCAACCCATTCCCCTGGTTTGACTTTGAGTCCTTCACAATAAAAATCACATCAATTAACGGGTATTCAGGGACAGTTGATATTACAATAAGCTCGCCTACATGTAGCCCAAGATGCTGGATTATCCCGACTAGCTTCTCTAACGTAAATGTCCCAGCTAATGGAGTAGTAACCAGGACGGCGACTGTATATGCTATATGGACCGCCCCGTCTGGCACATATACTGCAACCGTAACGGTTACCGATGGAACGATAACCAAGTTTGCTCAGCTAACTATCGTCATTCTCTAGAGGTTTGGCCATAGGATAATCGCTGAGGGATAATGGATTTATACTGCTTGATATTTTTCTTCAAATGATGAAGGGTAATTTTAGAAAAGGGTTAAGCCCACTGGTGGCAATCCTCCTGCTCATAGCGATAACCGTAGCAGCAGCAGTAGTCGTAGCTGGAGTATTCTTCAACCTCTCAGCAACAGCGGGAAGACGACCATCAATACTTATCGACAGCGTCCAACTAGTAGTAGACCCAGCGACAGGAAATGGATTATTCGCAATAACAATCAAAAACACAGGAGACGTAGGAGTAGATCCTAACGCCATTACAACAAATGAAATAGATCTTAGCAATGTTTGTGGTGGCGGCTCAATAGATATAACTGTTGAAATTCAGCCTGGTCAGACGCAATCATTCACAACCAGTTTGACTGGTTGCACTGTCGGAGAGGTTTATCCGCTGACTGTAACTGTGGGATTCTTTGATGGTTCGACGCAGACTTTGGCGACGACTGTTAGGGCTTCACTTGCATAGGCAGGTGTGTTCTATCCGTAATTTTTTATATTTCATTGTGTTGCTATATTTATGTAGATGAGGGAAAAGGGTCTCAGCTACATTCTTGCTGTTCTCTTGATTTTGGGTATTACTGTTATTGCTGCTTCTCTTTATGCTCTGCTGGCCCGTAGCCAGCTCTCCCTTATTCTCTCCACAGGTCGGGGGGATATCGATAAGGTTCTGGAGAAGGTTGAGGTTGTTCATGCCATTAAAACCGGGCCGAGCATGGTAGATGTCCTGCTATACAATTATGGGGACATCCCAACCTGCGTAGTGGAGGCATATTATCTGGCAGGAGGCCTCCAAGCAACCCCACCCTGTAGCATAATCCAACCCCATCAAACACAGTTAATCACACTAGATTTCGGCGGAACCCTGCCAAGCCAGGACTTCAGTATAGTGCTGATTACCCAGAACCGCAACATCATCTCGGCCGAGGTTGTGGTTCCTTGAGGGTGTAAGGTTCTTATATTGAGGGTTATGGTCTTCCCTGGGAATGACGCAGTGGCACACGGATATCCATAAGCGGAAGCCCACGGGCGGTAAGAGGAGGCCCTATAGGAAGAAGAGGCGGTATGAGAGGGGGGGAGACCCGGCCCTAACCGTCCTGGGAGAGCATAAAATAAGGGTCAAGAGGACCCGTGGAGGGGGGATAAAGCTCAGCCTAGCCTCGGACACATACGCAAACGTGGTGGACCCGGAGACCAAGGCCGCCAAGAAGGTCAAGATACTCAGGGTCCTCTCCAACCCAGCCAGCAGAGACCTGGAGAGAAGAGGGGTGATAACCAGGGGAGCCCTGATAGAGACCGAGCTAGGAAGGGCGAGGGTGACCTCAAGGCCCGGGCAGAACGGCGTAATCAACGCAGTCCTCCTCAAGGAGTCATGATAAAACGTAAGGGATACATAATCTGGCCCATATACTTCGACAGGAGCGTGCCTAGGAGCAGGTGTAGGAGGGTCCCCCTAAGCCTGGCGGTTAGGAGACCGGACGCCAAGATGCTGGCCGAGGCTGCCAGGAGGCTTGGATGGAGGGTGGAGGTGGAGGAGGGAAGCCACCCCGCCATGTGGTGGAGGAGGAGCGGGAGGATAGTCGTCCAGCCGGGCCAGCGGGTCAGCAAGGAGAGGGTGATAAGGATGATAGCCGAGCAGCTCAAGAGGATGGAGCGTTGAGGCGGAGGAGGCCTGTAAGGGTTGGGAGGGTCTGGGCGGTCGTCGAGGACAGGGTGGTCGTGGAGGCCGAGAGAATCCCGAGGCTGGGAGCAAAACTATACACATCCTCCATGGAGCACGTAGCCGACACCCTAAGCATACTCGGCCCAGTCTCGAGACCCTTCATAGAGGCCAGGCAGACCAGGCCTAGAAACCTGGCCAGAGGCGAGCCACTCTACATAATGGAGGAGGACGAATACAGGCCGAGGGAATCCCAGGGTATCCCCAAGAGAGCATCCAGGTAAGGGACCCGAGACCAAGGGGAGACCAATACTTATCATCGGACTGGGAGGAGGCTAAGCCGCCCTTGGATGAGTGCAGGGACTGCGGCTCACCCCTGATACAGGTTGGAGGAGAGCTTGTCTGCCCCTCCTGCGGTTGCGTGGCCGAGACCATACCATACATGGGGCCCGAGTGGAGGGCGGATAGCCCGAGGGAGCATCAGAGGAGGGCGAGGGCAGGGGCACCGCTGACACCCCTAATCCACGACCTCGGACTCGCCACAAAGGATCACGGAGTAAAGCTTAGGAGGGATGAGCGGAGGCTGAGCGAGGCCCTCTCACAGCTACACGGGATAGCGGGGAGGCTCGGCATCAGGGGTGCGGTGGAGGAGACCGCCGCAAGCATCCTTAGGAAGGCCCTGAGAAGCCTACCAGCCCAGATACCGGCCCAGGCCATGGCCCCGGCAAGCCTATACATAGCCTCGAGAATCCACGGAATACCCAGGGGGCTCAGGGAGCTCTCCAAGCACGCAGGAGTCGAGGAGAACCTGCTCGCACAGACCTACAAGGCAATCTCCAGCGCCCTGGGCCTGAAACCGCCTGCGAGGGGGGTCGAGGAGGTGGCACGGAGGCTTGTGAGGGAGCTGGGTCTAGATGGACGGGTCATGGACGAGGCATTAACCCTACTGGGTAAGCTGAGGTCCATGGGCCTGACGCATGGCAGGAAGCCCGAGACCCTCGCATCAACATGCATATACCTGGCGGCCAAGAGGCTTGGACACCCGGTAAGCCAGAGAAGGATATGCGGGAAGACGGGAATCTCGCCCACAACCCTCAAGAGAACCCTAAACCTGCTCAAAACCCAACAGATATAAGGTAGCTCCATGGAATACTATGGGAATGCCTCAAAAACTGACGAAACTGGAGGAGCGTGCCATAAAGCTTCTCCTAAAACATGAGGAGACAGGCCTCCTCCAATCCGAGCTCTGGCACAAGCTGGGGGTCACGAGCAGGGAGGGCTCCAGGATAGCGATTAAGCTCGAGAAGAAGGGGATGATTAAGAGGGTTAAGGAGTTCGCCAAGGACAGGTGGACGAGGAGGCTCGTCCCCCTAATCAAGCAGGTGAACCTCGACGTGGTGCGTGGGGCTCCATGCTTCTCATGCGAGTTCAACCCTGTCTGCGGGAGGGAGGGCTCGGTCTCACCCAACACATGCCTCCTAATCGAGGACTGGCTCCTCGCCTCATACAGGGCTTACAAGGAGGCCCAGGCGAAGGCCCGTCAGAAGGGTAGGAGGAAGGGTTAGAGCCTTCCAAGTCCTATCAGGTAAAGCTCCGAGCTCGTCTTCCTACTCGACCTGGGAATAAACCTCCTAACCTTCCCGAACATCTCCCTCAGCCTCGCCTCAACCTCCCTAAGGTCCTCGCACTCAAACGCCTTGAGCATCACGTTCCCACCCCTCCTAACAATCCCCTCAGCAATCTCCATAGACCTCAGGGTAAGCTCGATCTGCCTGGCGACATCAACGTCCCTTACGCCGATGAACCTTGGAGAGGCGTCGGAGACCAGGACATCAACCATCTTTCCACCGGTTATGTCGAGTATAGGGTCGATTACCTCGTCCTCCAGTATATCCAGCTGGAGGGCCACGATATTGCTCTCCTCGAAGCTCCTGAACTCCCTCCTATCAACCGCTATCACGAGCCCCTGGGGTCCGACGACCCGTGATGCGGCCTGAGACATCCCCCCGGGCCATGCGCCCAGCTCCACAACTATGTCGCCCCTCCTAATCAGCCTGAACCTCTCCACCGCCTCGAGCAGCTTATACGCAGCCCTCGACCTAAACCCCTCCTCCCTCGCCCTCCTCCTATAGTAGTCTCTCCTAGCCTCCGCCAGCCACCTGCCAGGCATCCTGAGAACCCTTTCCGAAGACCCATTAAAGAGCCTTTAGAGGATGAAGAACCTCCCTAGGAGCATCAACTTATGTAGCAGCCGGTAAGGGATGGAGATGCAGCCGTCATAGATGTATCTGGGTATATGGTCCAGGGACCTCTCACCCATGAAGCACGTGAACCCATGCTTAGCGCAATACCCCTCGAGCATCACGGCCTCCTCCACGCCCCCATAGTCCAGGACTATTACGTCTCCCCCATTTTCCTTGAAGTGGGTGAGGGCTAGGAGGGCCTCCAGGGTCTCACCTTCATCGACCCTGACTCCGCCGTAAGTGAACCAGACCTCCTCCCTCAGGACACCGTCAACCAGCTCAGGGAAGACATCCAAGTAGAGTAGCTCTAGTGCGGCTCCGATATTCACGTAGATTAGGCCACCGTAGCGCTCCCTAATCCATCTGAGGGCTTGGAGGGGCTTCTCCAACGGCTCCCCGAGGAGCATGTAGACATCCACGTTGTCAAGTATGATTCCGTCGAACCCTTTCTCCACCGCCTCCCCAATCCTCCCAGCCACTATCTCGAGCCATCCTCTCTGCCAGTATCTCACCATGTATTCTCCAGGCCAGTTGGGTAGGGGGCCGTCCATCCACGTGGGAGGGTTCACACGCCACTCGTCCCTCCAGTAGCTTCTCCACTCCTCCGCCGTGCCGAGGCTAATGTATGCTATGGCCTTTACATTCCTTGAGTGAAGCATCTTGACATCATGGGAGCCCACATCGTCTAAATCCACCATAACCATTAGTGGGGCGACCTCCAGAACCTCCTCCACAACCACGTCATCATACCATATTATCACATCCGGCCTGGGTATGCACGTGAGGCATAGGGTCCCTGGAATGTTTACGAGAAGGATTAGTGCTATTAGGATTATGGCCGGGGTCCTGCTCATCTCCTTGACACGGACTCGAACGCCTCTTTTAATGCTTCTGGCCCCGCATCGGTCTTGACGGCCCCGGGGTCTAGGTGGGTTGGCGTGGCCCTATACCCCATCGAACGCAGCTCCTCCATCAATTCCACGGGCTTAACAGGGCTTCTCCCAAGCCATGAGGCGACATAGTTCACGGGATAGTAGCCTAGGATACCTGTGTCCTCCCTGCCCATAAGCCTAAGGAGGGGCACGACATCCCCGTAAACCTCCTCATCGCTTAATGCGTGCCCAAGCATCCTTGATGCAACCTCCACCCTCGTCAGGGGGCCTAGCCAGAGTGGGCCAGCATACTCTAGCCCTGCTCCACAGCGTTTGCATGTT
>JAHSRM010000054.1 GCA_021650775.1 Candidatus Benthortus lauensis | reverse complement strand
ATGGCTCCGCAGTGGGGGCACTCGAGGGTGGGGGCTCCTTCATGGACCTCGGAGAGACAGATTACGCAGACCTTCCTAGACTCTTTCTCGGGTTGGCGGAGAACCTCCTCGGCCCCCCATGGGTCCCAGAACCCCTTGCTCACAGGCTTACCAACCACAATCCTCCTCGGCATGACCGCATAGACCTTCCGAGAGACCGTAATTAACTCTTCCCCCCAAGTATCAGCCGGATGGGGAGCGGCGTATATCTCCTACTGGTCTCCACGTAGATTATGTCGCCGTCCTGGACTCCGAGCTCCCTGAGGGTCTGCTCATCCCTGAGCCTCCACTTCTTGTATAGTATCTCTGGGTCGGGGAGCCCCAGGGTCTCGGCTATCTTCTTCTTCAGGGATGCCACGTCCTCCCCAGGGTCTATCGACATGGAGACGCCCTCCTCCCTCACATGGTCTCCGCATACGAAGCAGTCGGGCATGCGGTCCAGCCTAACCCTCGTGAACCTCCCTGATGAGCCATCATATACGAGTAGGCCTCGCATGGGCTTCCCTATGGAGCCTCCGTGGATTATCTTGAGAACCTCTGTGGCGGCTATCCCACCTATCGTGGAGGCTATGCTCTGGAGGGCGGGCATACGGGGCTTCAGCCTCTCCTGTATCTCACGCACCGCCTCCCTAACATCCCTCTCAAGCTTCTCCAAGAGGTCGGCCTGCGAATACTTCAGGTCGAAGATGGTCTTCACCCCTGCGTTGAACAGGGTCTCGGCCACGCTCAAGGGAACCTCGATTCCCTGCGCCTTCAAGTCCTCCACGAGGTCGGCTGGCTTACGCCTCCTCAAAGTGCATTCTGCCAGCTGGACCTCCCTCGGCACAAGCTCCTCTCCATGACACTCCAGGCAGGCTGTCCTCCCGGGGATTACGACCTGTAGGTTTGCTACAAGGCCCTCCATAGCCGCATCCACCAGGGGCTTATCCATCTCCACGGCCATGGAGTTCAGCCATCTCCTCACGGGCCAGTTATCCAGGCATGAGCAGAAGACTTGGGTCTCCTCGAAGAGGGTTGGGTCGAGTTCCCTCACGTCCCTGTAGTGGGCCTCCACCTCCACGTGGGAGTTCATCTCCCTCAGCCGTATGGCCGCTGCCTCCGCCTTGGGTCTCCCTATGTCCTTATCGGTGAAGAGCATCTGCCTGCTCAGGTTGGATAGCTCGACTACATCGTTATCGACCAGGATTAGGCGGCCGACCCCCATGAGGGCAAGATTCTTCGCAACCTCGCATCCTATCGCCCCCACACCTACAATCATCACGGAGGACTCCATCACAAGGTCCTGCCGCCACCCCTCGACACGCATCTGCCTCTCATAACGCTCTAAGCCGTCTCCTCGCCCCATGGTCCTCCAAGCATCCCCCCGCTATCCTAATAAAGGGTCTTATCGGATTAAAGCCTGCTCAGGCTTTGCGAATAGCTCGATATACTGCCTAACCCTGGCCTTGAATACCTCGGGCTTGAACTTCATCTCCATGGCTGCGAGTGTGTTTAACGGGTCCTCGGGGTTTGGGTTGTTGAGGAGGTTTCGGAGAGCCTCGATAAGCGTGATTACGTGGAGGCTCGGGGACCAGTCCTCCTTCAGTATAGACTCACAGATACGGGCTGGAACCTCGTCGGTGAAGTTGGGGTGCCAGATACGGGTCCACCACACCACGTCAGGCGGAGTGTAGGGGAAGCTACGTGGAATAAGTATCTCGACCTTAAAGTATCCTCCCTCGTAGATGCCCGAGCCCACTAGCACGCCCTGGTAGTGCGTGAGGTCTCCCTCAACAACGTCGAAGAGGGGCTCATGCTCATGGACAAGCTTATACTCTAGGGCCAGCCTCTTGTGCCAGAGGGGCTCAGGGAGCTCCGCATGCACCGCCTCCTCCCCCCACGGTCCTGGTTATCAGCACCAGCTTGTCGCCGTCTTGGATTCCGAGGGACTCGAGGGTCTCGGTGTCCTTCAGGGCTCTTCCACGGTAGGTTAGCCTAGTGGTGTCGGGGGGAAGCCTCTTCATGGCGCATACCTTTGCCCTAATCGCACCTATGGTGGTTGAGGGAGAGACCTCAAGCTCTATAGGGCTACCACCACCAACAGCTGGAACAACACGTATCTTCATGGCCTTCCCCAGCTCCTCCTCAACTCGGGAGGACACCCTATATAAGGATTAATCGAAGAGAATCTAAGGAGAATTCTCTAGGAATATCGGGGGATGACCCGGGCTTAATGGATAAACGGATACAATCCACGTATCCCCGATGCATAGATTCTCGTTGGGCAAGATTATATTTGGGCTAGGTCATGCTATCGGGAGGCTATGAGGGCTCGGATATACCCGCTGGCTCTTGGGAAGGTCATCAAGCATACATTGACGACCCTCGACAAGGAGGTTGCGGGGCTCCTTGTCGGGAAATACATCAAGAAGCAGGATATACTTGAGATATGGGATGCGATTACGGGTGAGCAGAAGGCGACCTCGGCGTTCGTCTACCTCGAGGAGGAGATTATGGCGGTTGTGGCCGAGTGGCTTATGCGTGAGCGCCCCGGACTCTACATAGTTGGATGGTATCACTCCCACCCTGGGTTCGACCTCTTCCTCTCGACCATAGATATAGAGACCCAGAAACGGTATCAGCTCATGTTCCCTAAGGCCGTGGCCATGGTGGTGGACCCGGTTAAATACGCCCAGACGAGGAGGCTGCGGGACCTAAAGTTCAAGGTGTTCAGGCTTAACAAGAGGGGCGAGGTGGTGGAGGTCAGGGTCTCGATAGGAATCCATAGGAGGAAGGTCATAGAGAGCACGATACAGGGCATGGAGACCGTGGACCTGAGGTTTGTCAGGAGGGAGATTGACGTGAGGGAGGCAGGCATAGGCGTTGAGGAGACTCTGGACACGCCCTCCTCCCCAATAAGCGAGGTAATAGAGAAGATTAAGAGAAGACTCTCCCAATGAGTTGGAGAGAAACACTACTCGAAACATACTCAAGGCACCTTAAGGGATGCTCCAGGGTCCTTGACCTCGGCACAGGGTTCTCGGAGAACCTATCCCTACTCTTCAGCGTCCTAGAGACCAGGGCAACCGTGTTCTCGGTGGATCCCGATGAGGGCGCCTTGGGGGAGGCTGGGAGACTATTCGGTGGATATGTCTCGGATGGGAGGCTCAGGCTCCTTAGGGCCAGGGCTGAGAGCCTCCCCTTTCCCTCAAGGTTCTTCGATGCGGCCACGGCCATACACACGTTCCACCACATAGGGGATAGGGCGGCGGCCTTCAGGGAGCTCCTTAGGGTCGTTAGGCCGGGCGGGGTGGTCGTGATACTGGACTGGACGCCTCTCGGGGGGAGCCACATACATCCACGGGAGCTGCTGGAGAGGAGCATGGAGGAGACCCTTAGGCTGGCTGGGAGGCTTCTAAGGGTCGTGGAGAGGAGGCTGGAGAGCGAATACTACCTCCTCACGGCCTCAGTCCCCGGAGTCTAAAAACTTTTAAAGATGCGGGCATAGAAACCCAGACGGCATGCCGAAATCGAAGGGCTTTAGATACAAGTCTAGGAGGATACTCACGAGGCCGAGGGGGGCTAGAAGCGGCCCTATCCCCGAGATATATCTCCGAGAGTTCAGGCCTGGAGACAAGGTGGCCATCAAGCTCAACCCCTCGGTCCATAAAGGCGCACCCCACAGGAGGTATCATGGCAGGATAGGGGAGATAGTTGAGAAGAGGGGTAGGGCATACGTGGTAGCCGTCTCCCTCGGGAATAAGCTCAAGAAGATAACCGTCCTCCCCGACCATCTAGTCAAGTGGGGTGGATAAACATGGCACGTAAAATCATATCCCAGACACCCCTAAGCCTACCCGAGGTAAGGGAGCTGATGGAGGAGCGTGAACTCCAGCTCAACAGCCTCCAGATGCGTGTCCTAAACTATGTGAGGAAATACTCGAAGCTCCCCCCGGACAAGGCACGAGCCCTAATAGACGAGCTCACCGAGAAGTTTGAGCTAACGAGGGAGGAGGCCGCCCAGATAGCCGACATATGCCCGACCCACGTAGAGGAGCTAAGGGCAATCCTAAGCGGATACAAGAGACTCGTCTCCTTCCTACTCTTCTCAGAGGAAAAGATGCAGTCGATAATAGAGCTGGTAAAGAAGTATCGTGGCGAGGATTAACAAAAAGGAAGCAAAGGGATGTGAGACTTATTGGCACGTCAGAAAAAATATGAAGACTTTGCATACGTTTTGGACGTTTTCCCCTCATCCGAGTTTAGGCCAACCTCTCCCAGCATAACGATAGGAAAAAATGAGCTCATAGCACAGCTACTGGGCGAGGAGTTCTTCACACTGCTTGAGGCCGCCGTCTCACCAAAACATAAACCATTGATTGGGACGAGAATCTACGTCGGCAAAGACGTTCCGAGAAGTATACTGAGAATCATAAGGAGGATAAACTACGACGACCTGACCCAGAACGCTAAAAACGAGTTGGAGAACGCCGTTAGGACAATCGTGGAGACTAATGAGCAGAGGTTCGTCGAGTTCTTCAACACAAGCATGCCCGTAACACCTAGGATGCATGCTCTTGAGCTGTTGCCAGGTGTTGGTAAGAAGATTGCTATGAAGATTCTATCGGAGAGGGAGAGGGAGCCATTCAAGAGCTATGAGGACATCAAGAAGAGGGTGAGCCTACAGGACCCCGTCGAGCTGCT
>JAHSRM010000076.1 GCA_021650775.1 Candidatus Benthortus lauensis | reverse complement strand
GTTGTAGGCTTCTAGGGCTGCTATGGTTCCTTGGGCGGCGGCTATAACGGCCTGCTTGTATGGGATGTTGGTTACGTCTCCTGCGGCGTATACTCCCGGCCTACTCGTCCTGCATAGGTTGTCCACTATTATCTCGCCCTGCTCGTTCAGTTTCACGAAGTCTTTGACCCATTCTGTCTTCGCCACGTATCCAAGCTCGACGAAGACTGCGTCCACCTCCAGCTCCCTTGTCTCTCCTGTGGCCAGGTTTTTGAGGACGACGGACTCAACCTTTATTCCACCCTTTATCTCGGCCACCTCGCTCTGAGGGATTACCTCCACATCACATCTCTCCCTTAGCTCCCCGGCCTGCCCCCTCCCCCTATGGACTATGTAGACCTTGTTCTGGTATCGGCAGAGGAGGTCGGCGGCCTCGAAGGCAGGCTCACCCCACCCAACTATCAGGACACGCTTGCCACGGTAGAGTGGGGCGTCGCAGATGGCGCAGTAGCTCACGCCCCTGCCCGTCAGCCTCTGCTCCCCGGGGACACCTATCTCCCGAGGCGTCTTGCCGAATGCCAGGATGAGGGTCTGGGAGCGATATGTCCCGCCGCCCCGTGTATGGACCTGGAACCCGCCGTCAGCCTCCTCAACCCTCGTAACCTCGTCGTAGAGAATCTCTGCACCGAACTCCTGGGCCTGCTCAAGCATGGTCTGGGCAAGCTCTATACCCGAGATGAACGGCGCCCCGGGGTAGTTCTCTATCTTCTGGGCAAGGGTCATCTGGCCTCCAACATCCTTTGTTATGAGGAGAGTCCGGAGCCTCTGCCTGGCGGCATAGAGGGCTGCACTTAGCCCCGCCGGCCCTCCGCCCACCACTATTGTATCGAATATGTTGTCGCTCATCTCCAGCCTTAAAGGGGTTCACGGCAGGGTATTAAAGATTGAAGCGGTTATCGGGGTTCAATACTTAAATTCTTAGCGGCGGGGTTGGTGTTTGTGCCAGGTCTTATCTTGGCGGCGGATGTGGGGGCTAGTAGGATTAGGGTTGGGTTGTTCGATGAGTCTCTAAGACTTCTCAAGGTCAGGGTTTCCGAGACGCCTAGGGAGAATCCTGTAGAGGGGATACCTAGGAGGCTTAGGGAGATGGTCGTGGAGGTTGTCGGAGGGAGCCTCGACTCGGTTAGGGGCGTAGGCGTGGCCTCGATAGGCTTGATAGACCATCGAAGGGGGATGATAACCCACGCACCCAACATCCCGGGCCGTGATGTGCGGCTCTTCAAGGAACTATCAAACATCATGGAGGCAGAATACTTCCTCCTGAATGACTGTAACGCCGCCGCCCTGGGAGAGTGGTGGCCCAGGAGAAGGGAGACAGACTCCCTAACATACATAACGATAAGCACAGGTATAGGTGGCGGAGTAGTCGATAAAGGCCGCCTGGTCCTGGGAAAGGATGGGAACGCAGTCGAGATAGGGCACATAGTCATAGACCCCTCAGGGTATATGAGGTGTGGATGCGGCGGCGTGGGTCACTGGGAGGCATACTGTTCAGGGGCCAACCTGCCGAGATACGTTAAGAGGCTGCTGGAGGATGGCGTCCTGCCCTCTGGGACGAGGCTTGGCAGGGAGGCCGAGGCCCGTGGACTCACCTCCGAGAGGATATACAGGCTCTACTATGAGGGTGATGAGGCGGCCTCGAAGCTCTTCGAGAGGCTGAGAGACCTATACTCATCCGGGATAGCCAGCGTGATTAACTCCTTCGACCCCGAGATTCTGGTGATAGGGGGCTCAATAGCACTCGGAAACAAGGGATTCTTCTCGGAGGAGGTCTACCCCCGCCTAGGCAAATACCTGGTAGGCGAGCCGCCCAAGATAGACGAGCCCATCCACGGCGAGCACGCTCCCCTCTATGGAGCAGCCCTAACCGTCCACGAGGATATAGAGGATGCGAGGGTTAGGGAGCCTTGATTTAGGTTAAATAGGCCGTTTGCATCCCTGTTGGGCTGGTGGTTTAGGTGAGCCTCAGGGCGAGGAGAATCACCAAGTTCTTTATCAAGATTCTAGGCCTCTCCATAGCCGGATACTCGGCCTACATACTCTACAACCTCCTAACCGTTCCCTGGACCTACCCCATAATGAACACCTTCTCAGCAATCCTCCTCTCGGCCGTAATAATCCTAGGAATCCTCACCGCCTTATGGTGAGGGACTTGAGCGCCGCCGCCTCAGCTCCGGCCACGATAGCCAACCTAGGGCCAGGATTCGATATAGCGGGCATGGCCATCGAGGGGTATAGGGACTTGGTTGAGATTAGCTTGAGGGACGATGACGTTGTGGAGGTTCAGGTGGAGGGCAGGGAGGCCGATAGAGTCGATGACACGCCGAGAGGAAACTCCGCAGCAGTCGCCGCATCGCATGTCCTCCGCAGAGCAGGCGTCAGGAAAGGCTTCAACCTAAAACTCGTCAAGAATGTTCCCGTAGGAGTCGGCCTGGGAAGCTCAGGCGCATCCTCCGCAGCAGGAGCATATGCCGCAAATCTCCTCATAGGCCGGAGGCTGGGGATGAGGGAGCTGGTTCTATGTGCTGCTGAGGGTGAGAGGGCTGCATGCGGCTCACCCCACCTGGATAACGTGGCTCCCTCGCTCTACGGCGGCTTCACAATTATACTTGACATTGAGGGGCCTGAGATACTTCATGTAAAGCCTATGCCGGGCTTTGAGGTGATAGTGGCCACGCCCCACGTGAGCCTGCCCAAGAACAAGACCGAGTATGCCCGAAGCCTCCTGCCGAGGGAGGTCCCCATGGAGACCCTTGTCCGCCAGCAGGCGAGCGTGGCACGCCTCATCGCATCCATACTCAAGGGAGACCTGGAGCAGTTCGGGAAGGCGGTTAGCATGGACCACGTGGTCGAGCCTGCTAGGGCTGGCATGATACCTGGGTTCAGAGAGGTCAAGAAGAGGGCCCTAGAGAATGGGGCGCTAGGCCTGAGTATAAGCGGGGCGGGACCCTCAATCTTCGCCATAACAAGGCCCCAGGACGCCGAGAAGGTGGCCAAGGCAATCAAGGAAGCCTTCGAGGAGAAGGGCGTAAAGACCTCGATAACAAGAACAACCCCCTCCACCACAGGAGCCAGGCCAGAACCCACAAATCCTTAAATCCAGAAAAAGAAAAAACCCGAAACAGGGGCCGGTAGATCAGCTGGGAGATCGCCCGCCTTGCACGCGGGAGGTCGCGGGTTCAAATCCCGCCCGGTCCACCTTTTCTCCTGTTATTGCCTTGGCTATCCTTGTTGCTATCTCGAGTGGGTCGGCTTCCTCACCCTTTTTAGTCGAGTAGATCTTTCTTCCCTTAACATATGCTTCTAGAAGACCCTTCTTATTGCTGGGTTTAAGCTTGGTGTCAAGTTTTAGGTGCTGGTCGTCTGTTAACCACATTAGATTTGATGCTATCTCACGCGCCTTGTCGTGGAGTCTACTAGGCTCGGAAAACACGATGGTTACCAAGGGCTTTCTTCGGAAGATTATCGGAAGCGGCAGCAACAATCCAAGTAATAGTCCTGGCAAGATCCATAAGACTTCCCAGGGCGGTTTCTCGAGTATTCCAGGGGCTGTTGGAGGAGGCTCGGGAACCATAACCAGCCCTGCGGTGGTTACATTTACGAGGTTTGTCCGAGTCGTGGTGAATGTAACTGTGGTCTTGACTCTTTCAACAACTTTAACTCGCTCGGTAACATTTAACAAGTTTGTAGAAGTCGTTGTGTAAGTCCTAGTCTCATGCAACGTGACCCATTTAGTGGAGCTCTTGACTAGACTCTTAAATGATGTTTTGGTGATGGTCTCCATCACAATATCGGTTCTCGTTATGTATTGTGTTATCGTTGCAGTAGTTCTAGGTGTTCTTGTGGTGGTTATCTTGATTGTCTTTGTGGAGGTTCTGGTCAATGTTTGTGTGGTGGTTAGATGTGGTTTCTCTCCTAAAATTGCTATGAATGGTATTATGTGGCCTTCAGCTACATTCATCTCTATCCTTACTAGGTTGCGTGGATTCCGCATGTCTTTGCGGTGTATTAGTCCTGCTACTATGACCTCTAGCTCGCCGTCTTGATCAACGTCATCTATTGCTACTTCATAGAGTCCTAGAGTCTCGGAGACAGAGCGTAGATGAGGGTTATCAGGGTATATTTCTAGTGGATAATATCTCGGCGAGGAGCCGTCCGGGTTCATCACCACTATCACGTTCTCCACACTTCTCAGCATCTCGCCTAATATGCCGGGAAAAGACATATTCGGCACCGTGGAGTTCTCCTTTGCCCCAACTACTACAACTGCGTCCCAAGAGCTTCCAGGCACCAACGCCAAGGCCCTCGCCTCAACATCCGGCAGATACTGTAGCTGAGTGATTGATAATCCGACTGCCGGGTCACCATCTATTCTGAGAAGAGCGCCGCCAACGTTTGTTACAGGCAACCACGGCGCACTTCTCGTATGGTTCTGCCTCACAGCCACGGTCACATACACTGTTTCCGGGCCTCCGTAGGAGTAGACGACGCTGTCTGTTACCTGATCTATGTTAAATCCCGGAGGCATGTCTCCCATGGTATCAACCTGATAAACCTCCTCGTCAAGAACTGTTATCCCGAGGGAGCTATCTATCTCGAAGTAAGCCACGACAACCTGATAGATAGATGGTAGCCCACCCGCTCGTGAGCATATCCCGGTGGCTATGAATCTGGCTTTACCGCTATCTTGGTATACTAGGTCTACAGTTATGAAGCCTGCCCATGTGTTAGTTCCATATACGCAGGGAGGGGTAGTCGAGGTGAAGTCTATTACTGCTCCATTAAGCACTTCTATTCCTGTTGAAGGATCTTCTCTCGTCGTGTTGAAGCGGAGTATTCCTACCCAAGGTTCCTCACTAAGACTAGAATATGGGGGCGCGGTAACACTGCCCACCACCACTAATTCATCGAACCCGTCTCCATCCAAATCAACCGCCACGCCATCAAATATTCCCTTGCAAATATGTTGCCGGTTATAATCCAGCTCGCTTATTATGGCGTAGGGGGCATAATTAAACAAGCGCCCGTATAGAGTATCGTAGTAGGGTATGTATCGATATGAGGGGTTCAGGTATGGGTCTATGAGCATCACAAGGCATGCATAAGTTGTGCCCGCCAATTTATAGTGCCTTCCTATTATTGCTATTTCGGGTAGGGACGGCCCGATTGAGGGAGGTCTGAAGCCTCTCTCGGAGATAACTATGCCCGTTACATGCGCTAGTGTCTCGAGCCCTCTTCCGAAGATTTCACGTTCTCTCGGCAGGTTGAATGAGATTTGGTCGAGTGTGCCGTTGCGCCACTGCGTGGCAACTAGACTGTAGCTCCAGGAGCCGTGAGTATGAGGAGGATAGTCGTAGGCTTGCCAGGAATGGAACCCCCATAAAATCGACCCTCCATAAATCTGGGCTACCTTGAGGTCGTTTACCCCCATAGGATTAAAATCCTTGACTAAAGGCGCAAAGAGTGGTCTCCCTGCAGGGTAGATGAACCAGGGATCTGCAGCAGGAGTTGGGGCACCGGGGTATAGTGGCAGAGGCTCGACATAATATCTATCGGGGTATAGTGTGACGAAGAGTTCTGTCTCCCTTGGAAGAACCCATCCACTCGCACTAAAGACGCCATGAAACAACGTAAGGATTAGCCAGAGGCCAAGAATAACCAAGCATGCCACGGGACCTATAGTTTTTATCTTATGTCCCATAGCGGTAAGTTGAGCCTCTAAACACTTCTAGATAAGATTGCAGGGTTATTTCGTCATCATTACAGTAAAAACTTTATAAATTGTTATTGTAGTTGGCCAGAACTATCTTTGAAGAGAGATAGGATTATTGCTCACCTCAACGCTCTCGAGCCGTTTTAACGAATAATGAAAAACTTCCTGCCTGCCTCTAGGCCACTAAGAGAGCCATCCTTACGTATGTTATCCGCATTCCTCATCACAAGTTGTTTTTAGTCCTCCGAGGTTAGCAATAATTTTTATCGTGGCAGATAACTATTACACTACTAACCTTGACTCGGCGGATGCATAACAGTAGATACTGTATTCCTCCAGCTGGATTCTCGAGCTGTGTAAAGGTGGAAGTTAATATAAGGGCTAGTGTAGAGGAGGTCTTTAAGAAAATCTCGGACATAAGCGAGTGGCATAGATTTTTTCCGGAGTATGAGTTTAGGGCCGATGAAAACAGGCTGTATGCCGGGATGATATATTCGTATAAGCGGAGAGGTTCTAAGAAATGGACGCGTGTCAAGGTAATAAGTTATGTGGAAAATGAGTTAATTGTTGGTGAGACTCTGGAGCCGGATAGCATATTTAAGCGTATGCAATATGAGCATAGGTTAGTTAGGATAAACGACCGAGAGACAATCTCGATGGAACAAGTGAGCTATACCCCACGATACGGCATACTGGGAACACTTCTGGACAAAGTCATAATTAAACGCCTTGTCATGAAATCACTCTTAAACGCCCATCTAACACTGAAGAAAATATGCGAGAAAAACGAGCACGGCGGGGCCTGAACCCATCATTCACAAAGTTTTGAATCATCGATGCATTACTTGGTCCTCACTATGGAATTTGCCGAGAGGTTATCTCTTGAGGAATAGGATTATTGCTCCTACTAGTATTAGGACTGCTGAGGCCGCTATGATTATTAGCCCTATTGGTATTGGTGGCTGGGCTGCTGTCGGGGTTTGGGTTGTCTTCGGCTTTGTGGCTACCTGGGTTGTAGTGGTTGCTCCAGGCGTCTGAGTTCCTTCCTGGGTTGTCGTGGCCCCTGTTTCCTCCAGCGTTATTACCGTCGTTATCGTTGAGGTGACCACTTGGCCCGGCTCCTCTACTACCGTGGTGATTGTTGTAGGCTCTATGGATACTGTGGTGGTGTAGGTTGTCCCAGGCTCGCTGGTGCTGAAGGTCTCGGTCGTCCCTTCCCTTACAGTGGTCCTGGTCGTGGGAGGCAGAACAGTGAAGGTTCCAATCTCCTGCGTTATCGTGAACGTCGTTCCAGGTATTGTGAAAGTTGTCCCCTCATACTCCCAGGCTATGAATACTGTGGCAGGAACGGTCTCGACTATGAAGGTGTTCTCGAACTGAACCGTGATGGCCTCGCATGTCTCTACTACCTCCGCATAAACGGGTATAGGCATAACGACCGTTGTGGTGAACCCGTCCATGGAGTATGTGGTCGCTATCTCGTAAAAGTCCATACCAGTCCTAGTCGTGGTATATCCTTCCTCAACCCTCTCCCCAGCCGTTACATATGTTGGGTCGGTTAGGACCGTTGAGAAGACGAAGGTTGTTCCGGGGAAGCTTATGGTCTGGCCGGGCACCTCTATAACCTGCTCCGTGGGAGGCTCCAGCGGGGTAATCACCAGGACACAGGTCTGATCAGGCCTCCTCTCAACATTAATCACAACATACCCAGGGTATTGGACTATAGCTGTCCCTCCCTCGCCTCCAAGGGTCATGGTCGTCGTATAGGATGTGCCAGGTAGAGTGATTACCGTGGTGGTAGTGGTGGTTATAACCTGCTGGGCAACACCAGTAGCCAGGAACCCGAGGAAGAGCAAGGCCAGGAAGAACAAGTGAAGCCTATGAGCCATTAAACGCACCAAGCATCCCTTAAGACCCCTCTATATAACTCTTGAAAACGTAGCAAACACAAAACATCATTAAGAAACCTTGGACAAAACACAAAGAAATCCTCGAAAAATTTATGAAAGTTAGGTGGGCCCGGTGGGATTCGAACCCACGACCAACGGGTTATGAGCCCGCTGCTCCACCAGGCTGAGCTACGGGCCCCTGGATTAATCTTCTTCTTGGGTAAGATTTAATGGTTATCCCCCAAGGTTTAAATGGGTTTGGTTGAGGCCGTGAGTTTGTGAGGATTGCGGTTGTGGGTGTGGGGGTGGCTGGCTCCTATCTCTTGGCAAGCCTGGGGGATGAGCATGAGGTCGTGGGCTTCGACCATAATAGGAGGGAGGAGTGGTATCCCATCTGTGCGTGGGGGACCAGCCTGAACACCATGAGGGAGCTATGCAGGGAGGTCGGCCTAAACTTTGACGACTACGTAATCCACGTAGGCAGGGAGATGACCGTGGACCTTGGGTGGACCACCCTCCACCTAAAGCTCAAGGGATTATGCACATTCGATAAAGGGAGGTTCGAGATGGACCTGTTCGAGGGAAGAGACGTCAGGTTCGGCGTAAAGGTTAGGAGGCCTCCTGAGGGATTCGACCTAATCATAGACTCGACAGGCTTCAACAGGGTTCTCCTACCCAAGCCCAAGAGGGACTACTTCATCCCAACCCTAGAGTATCTGGTCAAGTATAGGAGCCCGCCCTTCGACGACTTCTACGTCAAGCCCATGCCAGAGCTCTCCGGATACTTGTGGTATTTCCCGCTGGGGGACGGGTTGGCCCACGTGGGTGCGGGAGACTACTATAAACGCCATGTAGAGGTCCTCCAGAGGTTCATGAACCAGAACGGTGGAGAGATTCTCAGAAGGCTTGGGAGACCCGTCAGGATAGCCCCTCCAAAACTCATGGAGCCAATCATACATGGAAACATAGTTGGGGTAGGGGAGTCTATAGGAACCGTCTACCCCGTCCTCGGCGAGGGAATAATCCCCAGCATAATCTCCGCAAAAATCCTGAAGGAAAACCTACCCAACCTCCAGAGATATAGGAGGGAAATCCTAAGAAGATTCAATATCTACTGGAAGATATTCGAGCTCGTTAGAAAGAAGATGACTGGAACCTTCCGGTGGATAACCGACTGGCACCTAGTCCTCTCGCTCTACCTGCATATGAGGCTGAATGAGGATAGGTATGGGATAGAGGCGAGGTTTGGCCAGGTCTTGGACATACTTAAGAGGTTAAAGAAAAGGTGAGGGAGGCTTAGAGCTTCTTCGCAGCCTCCTTTGAGAGAAGGTTTCGGAGCATGGTCTCGTGGTGAACCTCATCTCTAAGCAGGTCCTCGGCCAACTCCTCGGTAACAGGGTCATAGCCATGGGTCAGGTCATACAGCTCCTTGTATGCCTTGATTGCGCATCTCTCGGCCTCGACGGCGGCCTTAATCCACCCGTCTATGTCGTAGGGGTCCTCGGGTATGGGTGGATACTTGCATCCGGAGAGTTCCCAGAGCTTGGTGAACTCCCTCGGAGGGTCTATGTCGAAGTCCTGAAGCCTATCCGCAATCATGCGGGCATGCCTAATCTCGTCCTCAGCCTCCTTCAGAAAATGCTCTGCAATCTCCTCGGAGAGGTTCCCCTTAATCGAGTAGGCGGTCAAGGTGTAATAGTAAGCCGCAATCCACTCATCCGCAAAAGCGCTAAGAAGCTTCTCAACAACCTTCCTCTCATCAACGCCTGAGACTTCCAAACGCTTCATAAATAGACGTCCAAGAACCAAGCTAATAAGTATTCAAGTATCGACGATGATGCCCCGGCCGGGATTTGAACCCGGGTCTCGGGCTCGAAAGGCCCGAATACTTGTCCTGGCTATACTACCGGGGCGCCTTCACACCACCTTGTCCGACGGGATTTAATTAAGGTTAGCGGCGGCCTCTCAGGGATTCCAGGTATTCTTTTAGCGCTACTGCGTTGTTGTATTTTGGGTTTCTGGCCGAGTAGAGTAGGGTTATTACTCCATGCCTCCTCTCCAGTTCCTCTATAATCTTTACCTGCTCCTCCTTCTCTTTAAGCTCGAGGAAGTATCTTCTCTTGAATTCCCGCCACCTATCCGGCTGGTGTCCGAACTATTTCCTGAGCCTTGTGCTGGGGGCAACCTCCTTAAGCCATAAGTCTATTCCAGCCTCATCCCTACCGAGGCCCCTGGGCCAGAGCCTATCGACCAGTATCCTGAACCCGTCTTCCCTTGAGGCGGGCTCATAGACCCTCTTAACCCGGATCATCGTGCGTCCTGTGAGGCTCCGTTATAGTTGAGTGTTATGGCTTCGTGGTCCCGCTCACGGTTACTATGTGCTTGGTTTCCTGGACATGGGCCTCTGCCTCCTCCAAGACCTTGATTACATCCTCTATCCTCTGACCCTCAGCGTATCTATGGAACCCGCATCCACAGCTAACCCTGATGAGGAGGGTCATGGCCCACCAGTCCATCATGGATGATAGGGTGGATTAATAGATTGTCTGGCAAAGGATTATTTGCTGGAGGATACCCTATTTCTGGGAGGTGTTGAGGGGGTTTGTCAGCTATTGCCTCCAAGAGGTTCTCGGATGAGTTCGCATCCCTATTGGATAAGTCTGTGAGGGTGTATCTAAGTAGTGGCGTGTGGTTTGAGGGGAGGGTCTCTGCATACAATCCAAGCGATTATAGTCTATGGCTGGCTGACGTCAGGGACGAGAAGGGCAGGCAGATTCCCAAGCTCTTCGTCTCGGGCGGAAGCATAGTGACCATAGAGGTTGTGGAGGCCGGGCCCGACCTCGGCAGGCTTGCTGAGAGGCTTGAGAAGGTCTTCCCCAACATGGTTAGATACGTGAAGGAGGCAGGCGTCATCCTGGTCATGGACAGGGTCAGGGTCACCAAGGACGGCGTGGTCGAGGGCAGGGGGCCTGTGGCCGACAGGGTCCAGAAAATCTACGAGGAGTGGATTCAGGAGGAGAAGGCATAGTTTTAATCCATCCCAGGGGGTAGGGTAGCTGTGGTGCCTCCAGGGTGGATGTAAGGATCCTGGACGTCTTCGCAGGAGCAGGCGGGTTCAGCCTCGGGTTCAAGGGCCTCGTCGCAGCAGCTATAGAGAATCACCCGCATGTTGTCAAGACGTATCTCCACAATTTCCCCGAAGTGTTCCTTTTCGCCGAGGACGTTAAGAGGGTTAGCGGGAGGATTGTCAGGGAGGCTGTCGGAGAGATAGACGTGATTATAGGTGGGCCTCCCTGCGAGCCCTTCACCAGCATGAACCCAAGGAGGAAGAGGGACCCACTTGACAGGCTGATGGCCGACCCCCAGGGCAGGCTCGTCCTGGAGTTCATCAGGCTCGTCGAGGAGCTTAGGCCCAAGGTCTACATACTTGAGAACGTCCCCGAGATGATTGGCGGAGGGCTTGACAAGGTTCTTGAGAGGCTCTTCGCCCGGGTCGGGTATAAGGCTGTCTTCAACATCCTTGAGGCTCATAGGTATGGCGTGTCATCGAGGAGGACCAGGCTCTTCGTCTCCAACGTGGCCTTGGACTTGAGTGGTATGGAGGAGGCTGGGAAGGTTGTGGAGGAGGCCTTGAGGGGGCTGCCGCCGCTCAACGAGGCGCCAAACCACAGGGTTGTTAGGACTGGTAGGGTGAGGATGGAGAGGATTAGGAGGCTTAGGTGGGGTCAAGCCCTCTACACCTATAGGGACTCGCTCGGCAGGATACATAGGAACTGGGTCAGGCTCCATCCAAGGAGGCTGGCCCCCACCATACACGGTAAGTCGAGGTTCATCCACCCATACGAGGACAGGCTTCTAACGGTTAGGGAGCAGGCACGGCTCATGGGGTTCCCCGACACCCACGTCTTCTACGGCGGTGTGGATAGGCAGTTCGACCAGGTTGGGGAGGCCGTGCCCCCGCCTCTCGCAGAGAGGATTGCCAGGTTTATTCTTGGGATTCTTCCCCGGCTTTAGCCTCCTTCTCCTCGGCCTTCTCCTTGGCTTCCTCGGGCAGCAGGACCTCCACCACCCCGTCGCTATCCTTCCTCATGACGACCTTGACCCTCCTCGGAGGCTTCTCGATACCCCTGCTCCAGACGAGCTGATTCAAGCCCTGGGAGAGCTTGACCTCCTCGGCCTTCATGTGCCGCCTGGCGAACTCCTTTATGATGTTGATGGCCCTCTTAGCCCTCCTACGCCTCGAGGCCTCATATGCGTCCCTAAGCGGGATAACATACTCCCTCTCCAAGACTATCTCGCTCATGCCTTAATCCGCCCCCTCCTCCAGTGCCTCCTCTTCACATGGAACCTGACCCTGCCGTGGGTTCTTGCGATTACCCATGCGGGGACCGGCCACGCCCTCCTCATGGCCTTGGCGAGCCTCTTCTTGAGCGGAAGGGTTCTAATCGTCATCTCCCTTCACAGCCTCCTAATCCTTATGCTCCTCCTACCCGAGGTAAGTCGGGCTAGAATCTCCTTAAGAACCTCATCCGAGATAGGCATCCTAATCCGCCCTGAGTTGGCTAGCTGGATGAGATACTCCTCTAGCTGGGCCACTAGCTCGGGTTTCACGAGCCTTAGGTTTGCGAGCCTCTGACGGGCCTCGGGGGTCAGGATAACCCTCATCGCCGCCTGCCTCTCCAGCTCCCTCTGCCTCCTGGCCTCCTCCTCGGCCAGCCGTCTCTGAAGCTCCTCCATCTTCCTCTGCCGAATCCTCTCAAGCTCCTCATCATCCACAGACATACCGACCCTAATCCCAAACCCACCCCCAACACAACCCTATTTAACAGTTCCCATAAACACGGCGAAAAATCAATTAACGCGCCCCCGACACCCGCTTAGGATGAGGCTTAATGAGTGGGCTTGCTGTAGACGTGGTCTGCTAGTCCTGGCGGCATGGTCATGGATGTTCATCGGAGCGCTGATAGCCGTTTCAATCCTAGCCTATATCTACGGCGAGCCAGCATCCTCGCTACTCTACAGCAAGCCATACCTAAGCTCATACGTCCAGATGATAGGCCTAGGTTTCCCGTTGATGGCCTCGTTGGTCTGCGGCGACGACCCCCGCCTATACGGTTTAAGGCGTGAGGGCTTGGCGAAGAGCATGGCGTTATCGGCGGTGCCCGCGCTTGCGTTGAGGGCCTTGTGGGGAATCCCGCCTTCCGTCAAGGGATACGGCCTAGCCTTTCCATTCAACATACTGTATGCCCTCCTGGCCGTGGCCGCCTACGGGCCTCTAGAGGTGTTCTTCGTGGTGTGGCTGATAGTTAATACGGACAAGGTCATCAAAACGGGTCGGAGGACTCTATCACCAGGCCTGCTGGCCACTACCCTGGCCTTCGGGCTCATCCACCTTGTTACAGCGCCTAGAGGAGGGCTTCCCAACGCCGTCACCGTGGCCATAGAGTTTACGGCGCTAGGCCTGGTCTTCAAGTATTCTGGAAACTCGGTAGGCCCCATGGCAGCCTGGACACTCATCAATGGCCAGGTTATCCGCCTCCTCCTGGGGAGCCTAGCCTAATGGATGGGCTTCTAGGTTTTTTGATGCGCCTCTGCCTTAAGCACTGCTTTGGCCGCCTCCTCTAGAAGCCGCCTACCCTTCGGCGTCAGCACCCTCCCCTTCCTGTCGAGCTGCTGGGAGAGGCCTGCGGCGTCGAGCTGCTGTAGAATCTTCCTGATTATGGCTCCGCTGCCCTTGGCGAACTTGGGCGGTCTATGCCCCCTCCTATGCCTCCCGCCATACAGGTTCCTGAGCCTCGAGACGCCTATCGGCCCCCTGAGGTAGAGCTTCCTGAGTATGGCTGCCGCACGGATATACCACCAGTCAGGGTTCTGGGGGGGACGCTCCTTATGGACGCCTGTCTTCACGAAGGGCGCCCACGGGGGTGGCTGGACCAGCTGGTTCTCCTTCAGGTAGTTGGCCACCTTCTCGATGAGTTTCTGGGGGTCTGCTGCCTCCACGTGCGATACCATCCCTCGGCCTCCATGTATCCGCCAATTATTTAGTCTTCTCCCTCAGGGCCGGAATCCGCTTCACATACCCGCATCTCAGGCAGGTTATCACCACGTGGGTGCTCCTCCTGGCCCTCACCCTTACCCTGAGTGAGCCTGGTGTGAGGAATGGTGTCCCACACTTCCTGCAGAAGAGCCTCCTATACCTGTATGGTATCCTGACCCTCGCCTTCCTAGCTATCCTCATGGCCAGCAGCACCGCATCCCTGGCAAGCTCAGGCCTCTCGGACGCATGCCTCTCGGCGAACTCCATGAGCCTGGCAACCCGCTCCACGGCTATCCTCCGTATATCGGGCATCCCTCTATGGGTTGATGCGGCAAGACCTAATTAGCTCTCCCTTCAAGGAGGGGCCGGGGAGTTGGAGAAGCTTATACTCATAGTGGTTGAGGCTGCGTTGGAGCTGGCGCCTAGGGAGACCTGGGGGCATCCGGCTGTCCGCTCCTATGCCTCGAGGCGTGGGAAGAGGCCTGGGGAGGTTCTGCTGGACAGAAGCTACCACCATGCGGCCATGAAGGGGCTTACGGAGGCCCATAAGAGGGGGAGGCCCGACATAATCCACCTAGCCCTACTCGAGGCCCTCGGCTCACCCCTAAACAGGAGAGGCCTCCTAGAGACCTACGTGCAGGCCAGGAGCGGCCACGTAATCTGGGTGAACCCTGGGACGAGGCTTCCGAGGAACTATGACCGCTTCAAGGGGCTTGTGGAGAAGCTCTACAAGGAGCCTGTGGTCGAGGCTGGGGGAGAGACGCTGCTCAGGATGGAGGAGAAGGGCCTGAGGGAGCTCCTCCAGGAGCTCTCACCCGACCTGAGGATACTCCTCTCAGAGAAGGGGGAATACATGAGGCCGACCGAGCTGGCGGAGCTGATACTCAGGCAGAGACGCCCAGCCGCCATGGTAGGAGGCTTCCCCCACGGAGACTTCAGCGAGGAAACCCTGAGCCAAGCCCAGCTAACCGTAAGCATCCACCCACAACCCCTCGACACATGGACCACAATAAGCCGCCTACTCTGCCCAATAGAGAACAAGCTGGAAGAAAACCTCAAATAAAATCCCAGCAGAAAATCAGCCAGGCGGCCGTAGTCTAGTCTGGTAGGACGCCAGCCTGCCACGCTGGTGGTCCCGGGTTCAAATCCCGGCGGCCGCATCTATTCTTTGAGGAGGTGTGTGATTATTGTTTGGGTTAGGTTGGTGAGCTGGGGGTAGAGTTTTGTCTTGGATTTCTGTTTGAGGGTTTCGTGGAGTTGGGGTATCCATGTTAGGTGTTGTTTGAGGAATTTCTTCCTCGCTTCCCGGCATATCTCGGCTTCTTCTTTTCTGCCTTCTTTGATTGCGTTTGCTTCTTTTAGGTGGAGGAGGGAGAGGAACTCGAGTTCGGCTGCGATGTGGTCTGGGAGCTCCTTGCTCGGCTTGACCCCGAATGCCTTGTAGAAGCCTGCTATGTCTGCTCTCTCGAACTGCGCCCTGTGGGGGTTCATCCTGCATGTGTAGGCTGTCTCGTAGGGCGGCGTCTCACCCAGCTCGAAGAGCCTGAAGTATTCCCGTCTGGCAGCCTCGGCCTCGCCCTCGAGGGCCTCGAGTATCAGGGTTGCCTGGGATTCCACGTCCCTTGCCCCCATCCTCGACGCTATCTCCCTCAGCCTCTCCATGCTCTCCCTAAGCTTCTGGAGGTCGGCCGTATAGCTGTCCGCAACCAGCTTCAGGACCGTGGCCCTTACCAGGAGCTTCTGGAGGCTCATGGCTACTCGAGTTTCAGCGTGTGGAGGAAGCTCGGGTTCTTCCTCGCACCCCTGTCCCCCATCTGGCCGAACCAGACCGTGAAGGCGACCGTGTATAGCTGCCCTGGTTCGAGGCTTATCTCGCCCTTGTCTCCATCCGATGCCTCAAGCTTCTTGGCTATGACCACCCTCCATCTACCGTTCTCCCACCTACCCCATCCCTCGGCATCCTGCGTCGGTAGGCTTGCTATGCTTCCAGGCCCCACGGCCACGAGCTTCTCGACGGGGCTCCTCTTCTCGGGCTGGGAGACGGGGTTCCCTATGCTCCATCCAGGTATCCAGAGCCTCGCCTCCTCGGGGAACTCCGTCGTCTTAGGAGGCTTCCCATCC
>JAHSRM010000107.1 GCA_021650775.1 Candidatus Benthortus lauensis | reverse complement strand
GGTAGACTATGGCCTCAGCCGACGGCTCCGTGTAGGGGAAGTAGCTCGGCCTGAACCTCACCTCCCTTAGCCCCAGCCTCGAGTAGAACTCCTTTATGAGTCCTAGGAGGTCCCTGAAGCAGACCCCCTCATCCATCACTATCCCCTCGATTTGATGAAACTCGGCGAGGTGCTTCCAATCAACCCTCTCGTTCCTGAATATCCGGTCCACGGAGAAGACCTTTACAGGAGGCTCCGGATGCTCGGCCAGGTATCTTATCGTGGTGGCCGTGGTGTGGGTCCTAAGTATAAGCTTGCTCGCCTCCTCCCTGCTCCACGCATACCTCCACCCTATCGACCCCGTCCCCCCACCGTCTTCATGGGCCCTCCTCACAGGCTCCACGAACCTCTCGGGCAGGTCTCCTGTGGAAGGCTCCTTGAGGTAGAATGTGTCATGCATGTCCCTTGCCGGGTGGTCCTGAGGCTGGAAGAGAGCGTCGAAGTTCCAGAAGGCTAGCTCCACCATCGGCCCCCTAATCTCCTCGAAGCCCATCTCGATAAACGCCTCCCTGACGAGCTTGATGAGCTGCTGGAGTGGGTGACGCTTGGCCGTGAAGCTTGGGGGCGTAGGTGCCCTGACATCGAACCTGCTGAACCTTACCTTCCTCCACCTACCCGAGGCCAAGAGCTCCCTGGTAAGCCTCGTAACCTCCTCGGCCTCAAGCTCCTCCCTGGGAAGCTCCATCAAGGCCTTGGCCGGCCTGAGTATGTGCTCACGCTCCTCCTCTATCACCACGACCCCAGGGCGTTGGGCAAGCCTTAGGCAGGCCTCCCTAAGCTCTCCAGGAAGCTCCTCAAGATACCTCGGCCCCTCAGCCAGGACTCTCAGGGCATGCTCCTCAAAGGTCTCCCCAGGCTCCTCCCTCAACCTTATGACCGGCCCGTCCTCCCCCCTCGCAATCTCTATCCAGCCATTCCTCTTGGCCCACATCAAACCTATCTGGAACCTGTCGCCGAGGACCGCCTTTGCATCGTTCAACGGAGCCTCTCCCCCACGGCTCTTCAGGAGGTTCACGAGCCGTCTCTCGGGCAGCCCCTCGGAGGCATACTCCCGGCCCTCATCTCCCAGGGAGGCCCTCCTCCTAACCTTCTCCTCCACCTCCACGAGGCCTTTGCCCTTGAGCCAGAGGGCCGCCTTGGCCACCGAGCCCACATCCCGCCCTATGCGTTCCGCAACCTCCCCGAAGCTTAGGGGCCTCCCTGAGTCCCTGAGGACCTTGGCCACCATCCTCTCGAGCCAGTGGAGCGTTATCTTGGTTGTTATGGCTGCTGCACCCCTTCGGGGGCCTTGCTGTGCGGCAAATTTAAGGCTTAGCCGGTGGGAGGTGATGCCGGGATGGGTGAGCGTTCGGGGGACAGGGTTCTGGAGGCGAGGATTAGGGGCGGCGTGGTGGTCTCGGAGCTGAACCACTTGTCGGAGAGCCTTCTCTCCAAGGGATTCGGGGAGAGGGATGGAGGCAACGTCAGATACATGGACGTGGAGGCCCTCTACCTGGTCGAGGAGGGCTGGATGAGGGTGGTGGATGAAGACGGTGGGAGCCTGGGCTTCAACGAGCTCCTCCGCATACTTGGAGCAAGGTCCCCGAACCTCTGGAGGGATTACGTGGTGTATAGGGACCTTAGGAAGAGGAGATATGTGGTGAAGGAGGGGTTTGGAGGGGAGCTTAGGTTCAGGGTCTTCGAGAGAGGCGAGTATGGGGAGAAGGCCGCCCGATACGTCGTGGCACCCATCTACGAGGGACGGGACACCACGGTCGAGAAGATTAGGAGGTGGATGCAGGTCTGCAGGAGCATGAGGAAGGAGCTTATACTGGCTGTTGTTGATAGGAGGAATGAGGTAATCTACTATAAGGCGTCCCTGGTGGACTTAAGGAATGTCTAGGAGAGCCTTGGCCCTCATATCGCTTACCAGGCCCCCGAACGGGCTACTCATGTTCATAGCTGTCTTGGCTGGTGTAGCCCTCTCGGACTCGAAGTCCATAACTCTTGAGACCCTGATACTCGGCCTCATAACAGCCTACGCCCTGAATGGAAGCTCCATGGGGTTCAACGACTACTTCGACAGGGAGGTGGACTCGGTGAACGCACCCGATAGACCCATACCCTCAGGCCTGGTGGAGCCTAGGCAGGCGATACTCCTCTCAACCCTCCTCGGAGCCATCGGAATAGCCTCCGCAGCCCTCACATCCCCCGCATGCCTCGCCGTAGCTATACTTGCCTATTCGGCCTCCCTCGCATACAACGCATACCTCAAGAAGACGGGTATCGTGGGAAACATGGTTGTAAGCCTCGTGGTGGTTGCCCCCTTTGTATACGGGGCGGTCATGAGCGATGGATACGTCTCCCCACGCCTAATCCTCTTCGCAATACCCGTCTTCCTCTCAAACACGGGCAGGGAGGTAATCAAGGGCATAACAGATATGGAGGGCGATGCCCTGAGAGGCGTGAAGACTGTTGCGAGGACGCTGGGGGCGAGGGCTGCGGCAAGCCTCGGCGCACTCCTATACTTATCTGCGGTGGCTGTCAGCCCCCTCCCATACATCCTAAGCCTCACATCATGGACCTACATGGCAATCGTTCTAATCGCTGACGCAGGGTTCATCTACTCAGCGGCAAGCATACTCAGGAACCCGTCCCCCGAGAACGCCTACAGGGTCAAGCAGCAGACGCTGATATGGATGCTGATAGCCTTGATAGCCTTTATCGCTGGAAGCCTACTCTAGCCTCTCGAGGAGATAGAAGTAGCTATTCCCGCCTGGAAGCAGGTCGGTTACCATGTAATTCTCTGAGAGATACTTCTTGAATATCTTCCGGGTTATCCTCCTCCACTCTATCGCCGTCGAGAGGTCAAGCCTCTTTATGTCATCCATGTTCCCCGGAACCTCCACGAGTATCTTGCTAGACTTTACGTTTAGCCGGTAGTCGAGAACCTTCTTGACGGAGCCTACATTAACGGTCTTTATTATGTTCCTGGCTCCCTCGCTCAGAAGTTTTTCCACGGAGTTTTCGTGGTTATGGCTCAGCCTATCCTCTACTCTCTGCGAGTCGATTCTCCACTCCACCTCCAGCCTATCTGATTCAAGCCCCCTGTTGTATGGGTCCCTCATCAGTCCATAGAAGTTCTCCTCGTATCGCCTCCCAACCGCTCCGAGCCTATGTATGCTTAGGTATGCTTCGGGTATCTGGAGGGGGTCGAGGAGCCATCTCGCCAGCCTTATCCCCTCCTCCAGGAGAAGCTCCCTCAACCTAACCTTCAACATCGTGGCCACGCCATGGTTCCTCATATCGGGGACGACGCCGCATAGATGCATGTAGAAGAATGGCTCCCCATTCCTCGTGCTATTGTATCCGCAGAGCATGCCCACAGGCCGGTCACGTTCATCATATGCGGCCAACACGACCCCGCCCATCTTCTGGAAAGCTATCAAGACATGGTATGGGATTACGTCGCTTCCGCCCCAAACCTCCTTCTGGAGAAGCTCAAGCTGCTTAAATGACTCAGGCTCCGTGACCTTAACAACGTTAAAGTCCTTACCCATGCTAATTCATCATTAGAGTTGGCTGCGGGACGAATTAAATATTTAGGCGGAGTTTCCTGAGCCAACCCTTATTATCTGAGGCGTGGTCTTGCTGGCGTGTCGGGGGATAGGTTGGCGATACTTGGGGGTAGGCCTGTGAGGGATAAGCCTTACCCGAGTTGGCCCATATTCGGTGAGAGGGAGGAGGAGCTGCTGCTCAAGGCCCTTAGGAGCGGTAGATGGAGCGTGGGGGGAGAGCTGCAGGAGGAGTTTGAGAGGAGGTTCGCCGAGTTCCAGGATGCGAGATACTGCCTCCTATGCTCATCCGGGACAGCAGCCCTCAAGATAGCTCTCAAGGCTCTTGGGATTGGGCCTGGAAGCAGGGTCGTGGTCCCCGCCTACACCTTCATAGCCACGGCAACCTCCGCACTCGACCTAGGAGCAAGGATAATCTACGCAGACATAGACCCCCGGACGCTGACGATAGACCTGGAGAGCGTCAGGGACCAGCTGAGGAACGTAGACGCCGTGATACCCGTCCACGTGGCAGGCCACCCAGCAGACATGGACGTGGTCATGGAGTATTCCGAGAGGTATGGGTTCAAGGTTCTCGAGGACGCAGCCCAGGCCCATGGAGCCGAGTGGAGAGGGAGGAGGGTGGGCGCCATAGGAGATGCGGGAATCTTCAGCTTCTACCAATCAAAGAACATAACATGCGGGGAGGGAGGAGCCATAACAACCAACCATGAAGAAGTGTGGGACAAGGCATGGTCCATAAGGAACGTGGGGAGACCCAGGCAGGGACCCTGGTACGAACATAAAATCTATGGATGGAACTACAGGATAACCGAGTTCCAGGCGGCTGTTTTATTGGCCCAGCTCGAGAGGGCGCCGGAGCTTATGAGGAGGAGGGATGAGGCTGCCAGGGTCCTGGACAAGCTCATGGATGAGGCGCCGGGCGTCGAGCCTCTTGAGAGGGATGGTAGGGTAACCCGCCACGCCTACCACCTATACGTGTTCAGGTATCGTCCCGAGGAGTTCAGGGGATTGCCTAAGGAGAGGTTCGTGGAGGCCCTGAGAGCCGAGGGGATACCGTGCAGCCCGGGATACCGTCCCCTATACACCTACGGGTTCCTACCTCCCTCAAAGCCCCTCCCAAACACCGAGAAGACCCGGGAAGAGATAGTCTGGCTACCCCAACCCATACTCCTCTCCAAGCCCCAAGACCTCCAAGACATAGCCCAAGCAATCCAGAAAATCCACCAACAGGCCGAGACCCTGAGATAATCTTTATTTAGAGACCCAG
>JAHSRM010000059.1 GCA_021650775.1 Candidatus Benthortus lauensis | reverse complement strand
TGGCTCCTTGCCAGAGATGATGGAGAGGTAGCTGCAGGCGTTCCCCATGCAGAGTCTTCCCTGACAGTATCCTGTCCCAAGTCCCGTGCACCTCTTAACCTTCTCAAGGCTATGGAACCCGAGCTCCACAGTCCTCTCCAGGTCCTGTGCCGTAACATCCTCGCAGAGGCAGACGTATGTCTTCTCACCTGGATGGGGGCTTAGTATGAACTTGCTTGATGCTCTGCTCCGCCACGTCTCTCCATGATAGGCCTTCAAGGCCTTTAGCTTCCATGGTGCGTGTCTTGAAAGCTCCTCCAGATACTCCTTGACCAGCTCATCCCTCTCGTCCAGGGCTTTCTGGGAGCCGAGTCTAACCGATGCTGTTAAGCCCGCTATCCTGCCCTCTACTATGTGTAAGACTCCGTAAGGCGAGCCTGTTACTCCTCCCGCAACAATCGCCTTGCCGCCTGCCTCCATGAACTCGTTATGAAGTGGGATGAACCCTCCAGCGTTCTCGGAGTAGAGTATCCTTGCCCCGAGCTGTTGGGCGAGCCTCGGGTCAGGCTGGAATCCCATGGAGACTGCGAGGAACTCGGCCTCCACCCTCTCTCCCCCAACCTCCACAGCCTCCAGAACCCTCCTCCCCAAGGCCTCCACATCCCCAGGGTCCCGAACCCACTCGACCTCGACACCACTATCTCGGAGTATCTCGTGGAGCGTTGATGCGAGGGGTCCGTCTCCCAGTATGACGCCCCTCCTACCCGGCGGGACACCGAACTCCTCAACCATCCTTACCACGGTTGCGGAGGAGTAGATTCCAGGTAAATCGTTTCCCGGGAAGAGGGCTGGGGGCTCGGAGACCCCTGACGCTATTATCACCTCCCTTGCATGTATCTTGTAGATTGTGCCTCCCTCCAATCCCTCCTGCCTGTATGCTATTGGATGGTCCTCGAAGAACCCCGCCATCCTTGTTCCCTCCAAGACCCTTACCCCGAGCCTTCCAGCCATCTTAACGAGCTTCTCAACGAGCCTTGAGCCCGCCTCGCCTATTCCTGGGGGGTTCTTGTGGTCGAGTCTCATCACGCCTCCCAGAACATCGGCCTCGACGATGAGGGCCTTGAACCCGTTTCTCGCCACCTCCAATGCCGCTGAGAGCCCAGCCACACCCCCACCCACAACAAGGATATCCGTGTGTAGCTCTTCGGCATGGTAGCTGCTTCCAGGCTGCTGTTCAGGCAGGGGCGGGTTGTTTAGGGTATGTTTAATCAGCTTGGAGGCCAGCCTCCATGCCAGCCGACCCCTCAGAAGCGAACCATGTATCGTGTATGCGTCTATTCTCTCTCCCATGAGTTTCCCGAGGGTCTTAGGCTTCCCGGGAGACCATGCCTCCACACCGCTTACATGGACCTCGACAGGGTTTATGGAGACAGAGCCGCCCACAGTTATGCCTATGGTTTTGTCGAGGGGGCTGAGGCTGTATATCCCCCTAGGCCTCGACTTCTTCAAGCTCCATGAAATCTGCTTGAACCCACTCCTGATTAGGTGGAGGGGTAACGGGATGCGTTGGCCGCTATTTACCCCGATGCCCTGACCGGCTCCGGATTCGCTCAACCCGGGGAAATATTCTCCAGGGTATCCATTTAAGGTGTTGTCTGCCGGGTATTCCGTGGGGATGACGGCGGAGGGAAGGGAGGTCATAAGGATAGGGGCTGAGGCCATAGTCTCGAGGCTGACGTGGAACGGATTCAAGCTAATCTCGAAGTATAGGGTCCCGAAGCCATACCGCATGCCCGAGCTCGATAGGTGGATAAGGGATAGGAGGACCCTGCATGAGGCCAAGGTTCTGCATGAGGCGAAGAAGCGGGACGTGAGATGCCCTGCGGTGGTCCTGATTGATAGGAGTAGGTCCGAGATATACATGACGGAGATAGAGGGAAAGGAGCTGAAGAAATGCTTGGGAGAACTCCCGGTAAGGAAGGTTGGGAAGCTTGCATCCCAGCTCGGGGAGATGGTCGCCAAGATGCATATCTCAGGGATAGCTCACGGAGACCTAACCACCTCGAACATAATAATGGACCAGGAAGGCAGACTCTACTTGGTCGATTTCGGGTTAAGCTCCTTCACGGACGAGGTTGAGGACCTGGCGGTCGATATACATCTTCTTGATAGGAGTCTCGAGAGCATGCACACGGAGGTTAGGGAGGAGTTTATGCGGAGCTTCCTCAAGAGATACTCCGAGGTCGCTGGAAGGGAGTTTACCATGAAGATTATGAGGAAGGTTAAGGAGATTAGGATGAGGGGTAGATACGTGGAGGAGAGGAGGCGTGAGGTTCGTAATAGTTACAACCAATAAGGGGAAGGCGGAGGAGTTCTCGGAGATATTCTCGGGCTACGGGCTTAGGTTCAGGGTCGAGTATATGCGGACCCCTGAGATACAGTCGGAGGACCTTGGGGAGATAGCGGGTCATAGCGTCATGTATGCGTATAAGACCTTGAGGGAGCCTGTGATAGTTGAGGACGCAGGCCTCTTCATAGACGCATTGAACGGGTTCCCAGGCCCATACTCATCCTACGTCTACAGGACCCTCGGGGTCTCGGGTATACTGAGGCTCATGGACGGCGTGGTTGATAGGGAGGCGGACTTCCTCTCCGTGATAGCCTTCTACTCCCCCTTCACGGGTCTAAAGATTTTCGAGGGAAAGACCGAGGGATTGATAGCCGAGAGGCCCCGGGGGGTGAGCGGGTTCGGGTTCGACCCCATCTTTATCCCTAGGGAGGGCGATGGAAGGACCTACGCCGAGATGAGCGTGGAGGAGAAGAACAGGGTATCCCATAGGGGGAAGGCGGCTCGAAGGTTCGCAGAATGGGTTAAGACCCTCAGGGACGAGGAGCTTCCCCCACCATACCGCTAGACCTTCCCGGTCTTCCTCTCCAGGAGGAGGTTCGGCGTCCCCCTAATCCACCTGAGGTCGTTTATGTAGAAGGCCCGTATATCGTCTAGGTCGAAGAGGGCTAGAGCCAGCCTCTCCAACCCCCCACCCCACGCCAGGACCCTATGCTTGACCCCCAGGGGCAGGGTTACCTCGGGTCTGAATATCCCCATTCCAATCAGCTCCAGCCAGACCCCCTTGTCCTTCAGGTAGACTATGGCCTCAGCCGACGGCTCCGTGTAGGGGAAGTAGCTCGGCCTGAACCTCACCTCCCTTAGCCCCAGCCTCGAGTAGAACTCCTTTATGAGTCCTAGGAGGTCCCTGAAGCAGACCCCCTCGTCCATCACTATCCCCTCGATTTGATGGAACTCGGCGAGGTGCTTCCAATCAACCCTCTCGTTCCTGAATATCCGGTCCACGGAGAAGACCTTTACAGGAGGCTCCGAATGCTCGGCCAGGTATCTTATCGTGGTGGCTGTGGTGTGGGTCCTAAGTATAAGCTTGCTCGCCTCCTCCCTGCTCCACGCATACCTCCACCCTATTGACCCCGTCCCCCCACCGTCTTCATGGGCCCTCCTCACAGGCTCCACGAACCTCTCGGGCAGGTCTCCTGTGGAAGGCTCCTTGAGGTAAAATGTGTCATGCATGTCCCTTGCCGGGTGGTCCTGAGGCTGGAAGAGGGCGTCGAAGTTCCAGAAGGCGAGTTCCACCATCGGCCCCCTAATCTCCTCGAAGCCCATCTCGATAAACGCCTCCCTGACGAGCTTGATGAGCTGCTGGAGTGGGTGACGCTTGGCCGTGAAGCTTGGGGG
>JAHSRM010000055.1 GCA_021650775.1 Candidatus Benthortus lauensis | reverse complement strand
CTCCATGGCTAGAGTATTAGCATGTCTTCCTCCTCTTCCGTGGGTTTCCCTATCATTTCTCTCAGCCTTATATCTGCCTCGCATATCAGGAATATCTGTATGTTCCCTTCCTGGTCTCCGAGTATCTTTCTGAGCTTCATTATCAGCCCCTTCCTTACCTGGGAGTTTATGGTTCCCAGGAACGCGCTTTTCTGTATTCTTACCAGTCCCGCTGATTTGCATGCCTCGGCTATCTTCATCCTTATCTGGTCATCAGTTATATCATATATGACTAGCGTGTGCATGGGTTGCTCACGTGATTACGTTGTATGGCGTGTATGTGTTTGTATATCCCATTAGGTATTTTGCTAGTCTTTTGGGCTGGAGATTCATGTGCCCTCTTATTGGGAGGGTTCGGCCCTGAAATGTTGCGGCCTTGTCCAGTTCTTGGAAGAATGTTTTCAGAAGCTCTTTACGGGCCTTCTCAGTTAATCTTCCCTCTTCAGTCATTTTGCTTGTTTCCTTGGTCTTCATGAAGAGTTGTATTAGTGGCTTATCGACTACTGGTTGCCTGAATTCTTCCATTAGGTCCATGACGAGGCTCGGCCGCCTGTTGCTGTCTTCGTGGAGGTAGCCTATGTATGGGTCTAGGCCTGATACCTCTACGTTGAACCATATCTGGGATGCTAGCAGCGAGTATAGGTAGTTGAGCGATATGTTGAATGGGTCGGAGGGGTGGTCGAACCTCTTCCTCCTCTCCTTAAACCCCACCTCCTCTGGGAGAACAATGGATACAGCGGACCAGTAATGCCTTGCCGCCTCAGCCTCCTTCGCAATCAGAGAATATCGGTTAAACTCGCTCGAATCTATTTCCACGTAGATTTCATGTATTTTTGTTATGTATTCGTCGAGGGTTATCGCTGTTTGGGGGCTGGTCCTCATCTTGGTTTTTCTCAGCTTCTTTAGGAGCCGTATCTGGTTGAATATCTTGTTCAAGACTATTCTCTTGGCTAGATAGCTTCCCCTTCCATCTTCCTGCGCCTTCACCTGCTCTTTCTTCAACCTTACTGGATGGCGGAGCCTCATGGGCTGCAGTTTCCCCACAGGCCTGTTCCTTGACATGAATACTACTGGAACCCCGTGTCTTAGCAGTAGCTGTATTGCTTCGCCTGTTATCCCTATTCCCTTCGCATTTGCTATTATGAGCGATATGTTTCCCACGCTTATCTCCCTCTTCTCCCCATTTGATTTCCTTAGAACAAGCATTCCCCCACGTTTCCCCAGCTTGTATCCGTGGCTTGACAGTATTATTCTGAGCGTCATGGCGGCTCCCCGGGGTTGCACACGTTATAGTATATGCAGTATCTTGGACATTTTGGCGGTTTACCTGGGTCCTCTCCTCTATGGATTATGTTGAATGCCTCGTCTCTAATTTCTAGGAACTCCCTTCTCAGCTCATCCCCTATGAAGTAGGTGTTGTTGGAGATTTTCACCACCCCTTTATCCACTGATAGGTATGTTATCATGCCGTAGTCTATGGGTATCTCCAGGCTGGATTCAAGGGCTAGGGCGTATCCGGCTAATGCGTATTTATGGAAGTCTCGGGCGTCCCCCGTCTTTATGTCCACCACCAATCTCTTATCTGTGAAGATATCTATTCTAAGCTCCTTGGATAATCCGAGTAAGCTTCCATCAACAACTCTCTCAACATCCATGGGAACTATAATGGATACCAGGTCTTCCACCTCCGCCCATTTAACCTTAGCCAATATCTTATCTAGCTGTGCGGCGGCTTGGAGGGCTAGGAACATGTATATGGTCTCCATCTCTTTCCTTAATTTCTCGGACTCAGCCTCACCCAACCTTCTCTCCACCTTATACTTCTCCAGAATCTCGTCTATGATTTTCTTCCTTCTGACTAGAAGCTCTGAGTATAGCCTCGGCCCATTTATCTCCTCCTTGTAGAGGATTGCTTTCACTTCCTGAACCGTTTTCGAGGATACTGCATGGTAGAGCCACCCCCTAATGGTTTTGTAGGTGTAGGGGGCCTCCACGCCCTCAATCCTCCTCAAGTATATGTCGCGGAATGTTGGGCAGTATCTATTCGCTATCTCCGAGACGCCTAGATGCACGTTCTCCAAGGGAGGGGAGAGAAGGTCGCTCATCCAGTTCCAGCCCCTTAGACCCTCATCAACCTGACCATAGATGGACCTAAGCTGCCTGAGAGTCTTGTCGAGCTCCAGCCTATCTACGAAAAACATAGCGGGGTTGAGAGGAATTGGATTTTATATAAATGATTTTTACGTCATCCTGCCCCGTCTTTAGCGTTTTCTGGAGGATTTGGTGAGTATCTTCCAGAGCAGTCTCCCTATCTCGGTTGCCTTGAGCATGCCGTCCTCCTCCCTAATCCATCCAAGCTCTATTGCCCGCCTCACGGCTTGTTTCCCATAGGTCTGCTCGTATCTCCTCTTGTTCACCGACTCCGCCATGATTATCCTCTTCATCAGGTTCTCGAATTTAGCCGACCTCCTGAAGGTTAGGGGGAGCGCAGGTATCCTGATGACCTCCCTGAAGTGCTCGTGGAGGTAGAATGTTGGGACACCGCCCATGGGCGAGTTGGCAGCCAGCACAGCTATAGCTATCTCAGGCTTGAACCCGCCTGTAGCGTGTAGGAAGACCATGTCGCCCTTACCCTTATGACCTGCTATTATCTCAACTATCTTGGAGAAGAGGTTCGCTAACCCGTCGTTGAATCTTTCCTGCGAGCCAAGATGCTCCACTATTATCGGGTCGATTACGCTGAGCATGCCGTTTAGATTTTCACGGGAGAACTCGGTGAGAAACTCGGCCAAGGATGCCGAGCATACTCTACCAACCTCGGTGTCGGATGCCAGGAGGTAGACCCACTGCTGAACCCCCCTCGTAAACCCCTCAAGAATCAACCCCATACAGGTGTTCAGCTCTGCGCTGGCGGACCTATAGTCCCTTGATATGAATTCGACTAGCTTTGCCCGGGTCTCCTCGGGGTTCAGCCTCCCATCCCTCAACGCCTCCTCCACATCCCTAAGCTCCACGCCGAGAACCCCCTCCCTAATAGCGTTAGCTATGGTTGAGGCACCCACAAGGACGATATGCACCCAACCCCTCATAACAAATCCACAGCAACCGGTGAAGATAAGGTTTCAAGAACCCGCAGAACCCTCCTCCAGCCAATCAAAAACAGTTAAGAATTAGATGGAGGGCCTAGCATCCGGGGCCCGTAGCTCAGCCTGGATAGAGCATCGGCCTTCTAAGCCGGGGGTCCCGGGTTCGAATCCCGGCGGGCCCGTTGTAATGTTTATTTTTTTGTTTGGTTGGTGGGTTGCTTTGATGCGTGTGGGTGTTGTTCTTCCTAGGTATGATGTTGAGTTTGGTTTTGTGCGTGGTCTTGCTTCCTGGGCTGAGGACTCGGGCTTTGATTCTGTCTGGGTTACCGACCATCTCCAGCCCACCCGTGGGAGGACTCTCCTAGAGCCTTGGACCCTTCTCTCCGCCCTGGCTGTCTTGACCAAGAGGGTTAGGCTTGGGACGACTGTCCTCTGCTATAGTTATCGTCATCCTGCTGTGTTGGCCAAGATGGTCTCGACTCTTGACAGGGTTAGCGGTGGGAGGGTTGAGCTGGGGGTCGGGACCGGGTCTGGGCCTCAGGTCGAGGAGCATAGGGCCATGGGGATACCTTACCCTGGGTTCAGGGAGAGGGTTGAGAGGCTTAAGGACTACGTCAAGGTCCTGAGGCTCATCTGGGGCGGCGGCGGCAGGGTCTCGCTGGACTCCAAGTATTATCCCTTGAGGGACGCTATGAGGGACTCGCCCACGGTTCAGGAGAGGATTCCGATATGGGTTGGGGCGAGGAGAAGGAGGATGCTCAGGGCTGCGGCCGAGATAGGGGAGGGATGGAACTTCTACGGCGATAGCCTGGAGGAGTATGAGGAGGCCGTGAGGATAGTTGAGGAACGTTTGAGTGAGCTGGGGGCAGGCGGGAAGATTCCGCAGGCGGTGTTCACCTCCATCTCGGTCTGGCGGGACAGAAGGGGCGACGAGGAGCAGATGCGTAGAACCCACACGATAATCTATGGGACGCCAGACGAGGTTCTAAGGAAGATAGATAGGCTCAGGGAGCTGGGGGTGGAGCTGATAATCCTGAGGGACCTCGACGGGGAGAACAGGAACCTCAAGCTTTTTGCCTCGGAGGTCCTACCCTCACTCAGGTAGCCTATGGAGATTATAGTTAAGACACCCCTGGACCTCGAGAAGGTTGCGGCTGAGAGGATACGTGAGCTGGACCCCGGGGCAAGGTTATCGGTCAAGCCCCATGGATTCAAGGGCCTCGTCATAGTCGAGTCATGTGGGGACAGGGATAGGCTTGTGGAGGAGATTCTGGAGAAGGTTCCCGAGGCCGAGACAGTGGTCCCCGTGGAGGCGGAGTCCAGGGCGGTGATAGAGGAGATTAGGGAGAGGGCCGTGGAGCTTGCGAGGAGAAGGATTGGAGGGGAGGAGAGCTTCGCCGTGAGAACCGTTAGGAGAGGAAGCCACGGATTCCGAAGCATGGACGTGAACGTGGCGGTGGGGTCTGCGGTCCAAGAGGCCACAGGCGCCCAAGTCAATCTAGACAACCCAGACAAAATCCTCCAGGTAGAGATAGTGATGGACAGAGTTGGACTAGCGGTCTTGGATGGCTCGCAGGAGTGGAGGAAGATGGCTCCGGGTAAGAGGCCTTCCACACGGTTCTTCAGGAGGGTCTCGGTCATCCAGATGCCCTACCTCGGGACGCATGAGGGTGCGAGGGAGATTGGTGCGAGGATTGGGAGGGCGGCGCAGGCATACGAGGTGAGGGAGCTCGTGATAGCACCCCATAAGCCCGTGGACGCCTTCCTCCTATCATCCTTCATCGAGGGTGTGGGGGAGGGTGTGGAGAGCAGGTATCAGATACAGTTGAGGAGCTATGGGAGGGAGGTTAAGCGAGTTCAGGTCCTGGTCCACGACCTCTATCAGCTTGTCAGGGAGAGGAGGGGCGAGGTAATGGTGGTCTTCGAGCCCGAGGGCCTCCAGCTAAGGGATGCATCCAAGAAGCTCAGGGAGCTGATGGCCAGGAAAACCAGGATAAACTTCCTCTTCGGCTCACGTGAGGGAATCCCGAAGGGGGTCTACCGTATGGCCGACCTCGTGATAGACCTGGCCCCAGGCATAACCCTACCCACGGAGCTTGCGGCTCCAAGCGGCCTAACAGCCGTCTACACGGCACTAAACATGATGGACGCCGACTAAGATTTTTCATGACCCCTGGACCCTGGAGGGGCATGGCGGAGAGGATAGAGTCGAGGAGGCTCTACGATGGAAGGCTTTTCAAAGTGGTGCTGGAACGCTTCAAGATTGACGGGAAAGTCATCTCCCGTGAGATAGTCAAGCATCCCGGGGCAGCGGCCATACTCCCAATACTCCCAGACGGGAGAATCCTCCTGATAAGGCAGTATAGGCATGCCGTGGGCGAGACGCTGGTGGAGATTCCGGCTGGAACCCTTGAGGAGGGTGAGGAGCCTGAGGCGTGTGCGTATAGGGAGCTTGAGGAGGAGACGGGATACAGGGCTGGAAGGCTTAGGAGGCTGGCCGCCCTCGCCCTCGCACCCGGATACAGCAGCGAGATAATCCACATCTATCTTGCGGAGGACCTGGAGGAGGCTCAGCCTCACCCTGAGGAGGATGAGTCGATAACCCTGCTAAGGCTTGGTCTGGTGGAGGTGGTCGAGATGATTAGGAGGGGTGAGATAAGGGATGCCAAGACCGTGGCCGCAGTCCTCCTCTATCTACTCGAGAAGAACAGGTTAAGGATTGTTTGAGAAGTGGCTCCACCCCCTCTTCTCGACCCTAACCCTCTCACCATCCCTTACCACATAGACCTCCCCAGGGTTCTCGGTCGCCTCACCTATGATGATTATCCGCCCGCCCCTCCCCTCGACCTCCTCCACAACCTCCTCCACGGCCTCAGGCCTAATGGTTACGACGAGCTCGTATTCCTCTCCGCCGTAGAGTGCGAGGTCAAGCGGGTCTAGGCCAACCTCCCCCCCATACCTCTCTGCAAGCGGGTCTATCGGAGGCTCATCAACCCTGAACCCCACGTTATTCAGCTCTGCGAGCGTGTGGAGGGTTAATGCGAGGCCATCGCTAGAGTCCATGGAGGCCGAGGCCGCACCCGTTTCTGCGAGAACCCTTCCCTCAAGCACCCTCGCCACAGGCCTGAGAAACCTCCCAACAACCTCCCTAGACGACCTGGCCTTGCTCCCGCTGAGAAGTGCGTGGAGGCCTGCGGCCTGAGCGCCGAAGAGCCCCGTGACGGCCAGCTTGTCCCCCGGCCTGGCCCCCAGCCTCGAGACCGGGTTCGGGTTCCTTGAGATGCATACAGCGTCTATGATTACCTCCCTGGTCTTCCCGGTGTCTCCTCCGACCACCTCTCCCCCATACATCTCCACAGCCTCCTCTATACCCATCCAGAGTTCCCTGAATCCCTCCTCCTCCATCTCCTCAGGCAGCCCGAGGGAGACCAGGTAGGCTATGGGCGTCCCACCCTTGGCCGCAGCGTCGCTCACAACCGACGTTATAGCCCTATACCCAAGGTCTCTCAGGGTCATTCCAGGCGGCATGTCGGATGACTGGGAGACCATGTCGGTCGAGATGGTCAGCCTCTCTTCGGCCAATATGTCGGAGGCATCATCCCCCGGAGGCAGCACTGCTCCCGGCATGCTCCCAAGCCTCCTGACTATGTATTCGATTAACCGTCTCTCTCCCAGCTCCCTGAGCCTCACCTCACAGCCCTCCCCAGCAGTGTCTTGAGGCACCAGAGGGCGAACCTGGGCATCTCGCCTTTCCCAAGCTTGGAGGAGCCGTGGAGCCTTCTCTGGAACCTGAAGGGATACTCGGCTATCCTGAAGCCTTTCCTGTGGAGTAGGTAGAGGAGCTGGACCTGGAAGACGTAGCCCGAGCTAAGCTCACCCAGCTCATCCATCACGCTCTCAAGCGCCTTCCTCCTAATTACCCTGAAGCCCGAGGTCATGTCCCTCACAGCCACGCCCGTCGAGAGCCTTGCAAGTAGGTTGGCGCCCCTGCTGACCAGCTCCCTGAGCCACGACCCCTCCTCGGCGACCCTAACCATCTCGGGCAAGACCTCGGGCGGATGACTACCGTCGGCATCCATCTCGCAGATATACTCGGCCCACGGGAACTCCCTCAAGGCATACATGAACCCATCCCTATACGCCGACCCTATACCCATCTTCCCGGGACGCCTCAGAACCCTCACCCCACCCACCTCCACCCCAATCCTCTCCGCAACCTCGGCAGTCCCATCAGGACTCGAGTCATCCACAACAAGCACCACCCTCCTCCAACCACCAAGACACTCAAGAACACGGGGAAGAACCCAGCGAACATTCTCAGCCTCATTAAACGTCGGCATAACCACAACAACACCCAAACCCCAAACACCCAGCCAAAACACAGCAAAAACCATAAAAAAACCCTAACAAAACCCACAAACAGGCCCCGGTAGCTCAGCCGGCAGAGCGGCGGCCTCGTAAGCCGCAGGCCGCGGGTTCAAAGCCCGCCCGGGGCTCTATCCAAGACTTTAACCTTTACTCCTTGACATAGCCTATATAGATTATTATGACGGTCTTCAATATCCTAATGCTTAGGGAAACTTGGTCTCTAAGCTAGATTATTCGCGCCAGAAGGTCTAAAGGACTTCAGGTTTCCTTTTAGTGAGAATTTTATTCTTAACTCATGAATTAGGGGATGTTATGGATTGAAACTTAAGTTAATTTTCGTAGATTGATTCTCTTCTTCCTATGTGTGTGATGTATATTGTCTTGTCTTTTTTGTCGACTAGGAAGATTATCCTGTATTCTCCAACGCGTATTCTGTAAGCTCTTTTCAGACCTTCAAGCTTCTCCACGTCGAGCCTTCTCAGAGCGATTGGATAGTTCTGAAGTTCCGCTAGAGCCTCCTTTAACCTAGCTTTCAATCTCTCATCTCGAAGACTCTTGAGAAATTTTAGAACTCTTTTATGGGCTAATACCTTGTATTCAGGCATTAAGCAGCTCCTCTAGGGCGACGTATTCTCCTCTCCGGATCTCTTCCACGGACTTCTTGATCTCATCCAGCTCTTTCTCCGAGAGCTTAACCCTCGGAAGCTCCCTCAGAATAATCTCCTCCATAAGTTCCTCCAGGATATCCATCCTCTTATTCAATCTCCTTAACTCCTCGTAGATAACATCCAAGGTAACTTTTGTCATCTTCGGATAGAGGATGGGATAGAACCGTATTTAAGCCTTCTTTGCTTACCCCCGATATAGAAGCCCGCCAAGATGCTGGTAAAACACTTCGATTATAGTAGGGAAGTTATACTGAGAGGATTTAATGTTGAGGACTTTAAGAGACTTCTTACGAGCTATTTTTATCTGGGGTGGATTATTGTGTATTCTTGGTTTAGTGTTTGTTGGAGTAGGTTTGGGGGTAGGTTGAATGTTTTCCAGAACTCTGTTAGGGCTGGTTTTATCAGCTCTATGTCTTCGCTTGTTAGTTTCCTGTATTCTATCTCGAGTTGTTTTGTGTGTTTGTTCTCGAATAGTCTCCAGATTCTTTTTAGGGGTTTTCCTGTGAGGTGGCGTTCGACTGCTTTGAATGATGCTCCTTCTTCTATTATTTTCTGGTAGGTTTGGGGGGTTATTAGGCCCTCTTTTAGCAGGCCTTTGAGGTATCTTTCCACGTCTTGTCTCGGGGGTTGGAGGCCTACCTTCTCCTCGCTTATCCTTCCGCGTATGTAGATTCTTCCGCCGACCATGCCCGTGGCCACGTGCTTTCCCACAGGCTCCCCCTTGACGCCGAGTCCGAGGATTACCGCTACCCCGCCTGCCATGTATTCCCCGAAGTAGTCGTCAGCCCTTCCGCCCACAATTAGGTAGGGCCGCCTATCCATGTATTCCCTCATCTGGATTGCGGCACGGTTTCCTACGTTTCCCTTGACGAGTATCATCCCGCCCTGGAGCGCCTGACCTATCACGTCTCTTGCGTCTCCATGGATTATTATCCTGCCTGCGTGCATGGTGTCTCCCACGTCGTCTTGGGCGTTCCCGTAGACCTCTATCTCGACTCCCTCGTTGAAGTTTCCTAGGCAGTTTCCTGGGACGCCGTGTATCTCGAGTTTGACGCCTGGTGGGAGGCCTACGCCCAGGTATCTCTGCCCCCTCACGTTGAACACCTTTATCCTCCTCTCCCCTGCCTCAACCCTCCTCCTAATCTCGTCGTTCAGCCTCCTGTAATCCATGCCCTCGGCGTCTATCCCACCATCCCATCCATCATTCCCCAGATAGGGGGCGGCTACCAGGCTGTCTCTCCCAGGGTCGATTAACCCTCTCCTGAGTGAGGCGAGGAAATATCTTCCAGGCTCCACGGTCCAGACCCTTGCCCCGGGTGAGAGCGCCCTTATCTGGGCCTCCTCCGATGCGACGTAGAACCTCTCCTCATCCTCTCCCACGACTATGGGCCTGAACTTGGACCTATCGGTTAATGCGAGGAGGTATACGTCCCTTCCATCCGAGTATCCGGCCACGACCGTGAAGGGGCCATCGAGCTGAGCCCCCCTATACCTTGTTATGAGCCTCCTGATGTGTGGTGGGCAGAGGTTGTCGTATGGGTTGCAGAGGAGCTGGGCTGCCTCCTCTATCCCTAGCCCTTCCCTCCTGGTCAGGTGGTCGAGTAGGTATGCTATGACCTCGCTGTCGGTTCCCACGAAGCTCCTGACGCCGCTCATCAGGAGGAACTCCATGTTTGCTCCGAAGGAGCTTATGTCCCCGTTGTGGACGACCGCCCACTCATGCGAGGAGAAGGGGTGGGACCAGACGGGGTAGATTCCGGGGGAGTTGGTCGGCTGTCTTGTGTGGGCTATCCAGAGGTCTGCCTCCACTCCGCCCTTAGCCAGCATACAGCTCTCTGCCACGTCCCTCGGGTATCCGACGCCCTTGAAGACGTCCACGAACCTTCCCCACGAGTATATCCTCCCCCTAATCCTCTCTCCCCAGAGGACCTGGTTTATCTCGGAGACAGCCTGGGACACCGTGTCGGCCTCGCCCTTCACCCATGTAACCCATGTGTTAAATCTCCGCCCAGGGTCGTAGTCCTCGTATCCACGCTCAACTATCCTGATGCCCTGCCTCTCCGAGAGGAGCTTATCGACGAGCTCGGCTGTCTCCATGCTATCCACGAAGGCCTTGACCTTGAAGGCCGAGCCACCCCTATCCAAGTCTATCGAGGCGAAGCCTGCCCCAAGCCTGCTCCCCCGATAACGCACACACTCGATAGCCGTTAGAGCCTGCTCGCTCGGAATCTTCCCGGCGCCACTTTTCCTCAGTATACCTAAGACACCGCATCCAGACTTATGGATGGGTGTCTCCCAGGGGTTCATCTTTTCAGCCCACTCCCCCGGGCTTGATTCTCAGCCTCTTCCTTATGGATGGGTCGAGGTTTATGGCCCTGAAGAGCTCCCTGTTTCCGATTAGTGTTGTGTAGAGTGAGCTTACTCCGGCCGCACCTGCAAGCAGCTTGACCTCCTTCTGTAGCCCGAGGTAGAGGCACTCCACCCTGTCTTGGAGCGTCTCTAGGTCTCCTTCTCCAACCGCTACCTGGACCATGTCCCTGAAGCATACTGCGTCGGCTCCGAGCCCCATTAGCTTGAAGATGTCGTCGGCCCCCCTCACCCTCCTGCTTGACGCGATTATGCTTACCCTGTTCCTCAGACCCTTCTCCTTGAGGAGGGTGTCGGCCTCCGAGAGCGAGACCTCCAAGTCCTCTTCACCCTCATCCATGTCCTCGTCCAGCATTATCCCCGAGACCCCCGAGAGCGTTGCGTGTATGATTTGGTTGAGGTTTCTGCTGGTGGGGTGGCGGAGGATTACGGGTATCCCGAGCATCCTGCCGAAGGCCGCCGTGAACCTGATTCTCTCCCCGCTGTTGTGTCCCACGACCAGCCCAGCGTATCTCCGAGCCTCCTCGCCGCCCATCCCGGAAGCCGTATCCACGTCTATCAGCACGGCCTCCTCGTATCCGTCGAGCCAACCCCTCCCCCCACCCCGATAATAGGTCAGGGTTCCCAGGTTGTATGACGCCCTCAGGACAGCCCTCCCAAGACCTTCATCGAGGTCGTCCAGCTTTGCTATGAAGGGCATGGAGAGCCTGACCTTCCCAGAGAATAGGTGGATGTGGGTCTCTATCGGCTCCCTATACGGGTCTATGCTCGGGCGGGTTACCTGCGCTCCGTCGCTCACTATGTAGTCCAGGATTACCTTGGGTTCCTCCACCAGGGGCGGGGAGGTCGCCCCCATGCTCTCTATAACCGCCTCCGCAGGGCTCTTCCCCATGGCTCCAGCCAGGCTCTGGAGGTGCTTTATCCTCCGCTCGCTCCAGACCTTCCTCGCCTCCTCCTGCCTAACCCTGCTTACCATCTCTTCACCCCCATCACCTCGAGGACCTCCTGGTTGATTGAGTCGTCTGCGACTAGGAGGTCCCTCCTACCCCTAAGCTCCTTTATGCTCTTCACACCAACCCTATCCATGATTAGGCGGAGTTCGTGGCTCCAGCCCCGGAGCAGGTTCACGACGGTCTTGGTTGCCCACTCTACCGAGAGGACCTTTGAGGGGTTGCTGGTAATCTTGTTGGTTATGAGGGCTGGGCAGAACCCGAGATGACACTTATGGACCATGATGCACCCCATCGCTATTAGGGCGGCTGTCCCGATGGAGACTGCGTCGGCTCCGAGGGCTATGAGCTTGGCCGTGTCCTCCGCACTGCTAACCCTCCCACCCACTATAACCGAGAACCCGTCTCTCAGCCCCTCCCTCCTAAGCGTCTCATCGACCGCAGGCGTGGCTATCTCGATTGGCAGCCCTATGTTGTCTCTAACCACCTGGGGTGCGGCCCCCGTCCCTGCTCCATGACCGTCTATGATTATGCCGTCTGCCCCCATCCTCGCCACGCCGGAGGCTATGTATCGGATGTAGTTGGTTGCGGCGACCTTGACGAAGACGGGCTTCCCCGTGGCCTCCTTCAAGGCCCATATCCTCTGCTCCAGGTCCTCTATCGAGTAGATGTCGTGATGGGGTGCGGGCGAGATGGCGTCGGTTCCCACCGGTATCCTCCTGGTCCTCGAGATAGGCTCGGTTACCTTGACTCCCGGCAGATGCCCCCCTATCCCGGGCTTGGCTCCCTGCCCAATCTTGATGACTATGCCTAGACCCGTCCTCAGGACCTTTAGGTCCACCCCGAACCTCGCCGACGCCCACTGGACCGTGATTCTCCTACACTTCGCCACCTCGGGGTGGAGGCCTCCCTCACCTGTCCCAGCTATGGTCCCCGTCTCGTCGGCGGCCCTGGCCAGGGCTATGTTTGGGACCCCGCTTAAGGCTCCGTAGGACATGTCTCCGAGGTAGAGGGGTGATGAGAGGCTAATCCTCCCATATGCTATCTGGGTCTCGGAGCTGGCCCCAGGCTCACCCTCCGCCCCATCTCCTCCCTCTAGCTCGGCCTTGAAGAGTATGTGGTCGAGTATCCTAAGGGACCTGCCCTTATTCGGGTCCCAAAGCCTCCTGGCCCTCCCAGAGGTGGCGAGAGACCTGATATGCTCTATCCTCTCCCTGTCCCAGAACTCGGGCCCCGCCTTCGAGGGTATCGGCAGGTATCCCTCTACCACCCTGGGCTGGGCCATGATTCCACCACAATTATAGCTTCGATGTCTAAATGACGGGTATTTATGCGTTTCTATGGGCACCCATCCAAGGATATGTCGTCAAAGGGTTATTATTGGGTAGCATTCTGTTCGGGGGATGAGGGCTCTGGTCTGGGGCCTGGTTGCGGGGGGCCTCGGCCTAATCGCCTCCACCTCTTTGATGTCAGCCCTATTCGTATTGATAGGGCATCCGCCCTACGCCTTCTTCACCCTCGTGGGCCACGTCTTCGGTGTAGGCGTCCTCGGAGGCTTCCTAATCCACGTCGCCACAGGCCTCCTGATAGGAATACTCTTCACACTAACCATAAGCTCCCTTGAGAGGCTCCACCCCTCCACCGCCAGGAGAGGCATACTACTCGGGGCGCTCGCAGGCCTCGTGGCCTACCTCATCCTCTTCCTACCCTTCGCCCTCATCGCAGCCCCAGACGCCATAATAGAGATCCTGACAAGCATAGTTGAGGGTGTTCCTGAGGCGAGGATAGAGTTCCTTGTGAGAAACCTTATCCTCCCAGGGTTCCTGGCAGGCAGCCTCCTGGTCCACCTAGTATATGGCGTGGTTATGGGGTTGGCGGCGAGTTACGGGTGGAGAAGGGGTTAGCCCTGCTGAGCCTTCTGCTGTTGCTGGCTCTTAAGCCACTCGCCCACAACATCGTATCCGAAGGCCTGCTGCAGCATCTCCCTACCCTCTGGAGTAACCTTATCGGGTGTCCACACAGGCTCCCAGACCATCTCAGCCGTAACGCTCTTGGCCTCGGGAACATACTCCTTCACCGTCTCCTCTATCATGGCGTGTATGAATCCGCCTATGGGGCAGGCGGGTGCCGTGAGCGTGAAGATTATCTTAACGTTGAGTTCATCGTCTATCTCGATTCCATAGATTAGGCCGAGGTCGTAGATATTCACGGGTATCTCAGGGTCATGAATAGTCCTGAGGGCGGCTATAACCTTCTTCCTAACCTCCTCTTTCCTCGCATCATCCACGGCCATACCACCTGCGAAGCCCCCCGCCCAACATATAAACGTTGATAAACTTCAGAATCTCGGTTACCTATTCACCTAACCTCCAAGATACTCGGTGATTCCCTCCAGGATGTATTGGACCGCTATGGCCGCTATGAGCATCGCCATTATCTTGGAGATGATTAGGGAGCCTGTTCTCCCAAGGAATCCGTAGATTGGGTTGATGAACTTTAGGATTATCCATGTTAATGCTGCCACAACGATTACAGAGACTATCGTTAGGGGTGTCCCGATTGTCTCGAGTGAGACTATGGTGGTTGTTATGGCTCCCGGGCCTGCGAGAAGCGGGATGCCCAGCGGAACAACTCCAGACTCCTCCGGGGAGCCAGGCTCCTCCAACTCGTTCTTGGTCAGCAGCTGGAATGCGAGGACTAGCAGGAGGGCTCCTCCCGCAACCTTGAAGCTCTCGAGCGTTATGTTGAATAGTTCGAGGACCCATCGCCCCGCCACCGAGAAGACTAGGAGTAGGCTGAACCCCGTTATGACGGCTGTCTTGAAGGCCCTCCACCTATCCTCCTCACCCAGCTCCCGGGTCAAGCCTATGAAGATGGGTATGTTTCCGAGTGGGTCCACTATCAGGAAGAGGGAGATTATTCCCCGGGCCAGGTCGAGGAGCTGGGGGTCCATCATCCCGGGGGTTAGCGTTTATGATAATATATAGGGGTGAGTGGATGTGATTTACGTTAGCTTCCCTTACTCGATTAGTGAGGCTGACCTTAACTTATCGATTAGGTTTGTGAGAGGCTCCCTTATCTCATCTGCGGAGACGTTGCTCGCCTCTGCGAAGGCGTCCACTACCTCGTTCAGGGTCTTTCCGTCGCAGATGCTCCAGATGTATGCCACCACCTCATCTACCTTGTAGGCCTGGTTCGACTCGTTTACGAGGACAAGCTCTCCCTCCTCGTTCTTGAGGAGGGCGCCCTTCCTCCTTAGCTTAGGCTCTTCCATGAGGTTTCTGGGTTTTACGACGTATATAAGGGTTCCCAACCAACCTTACATGACATCCATCTACGGCTTCCAGAGGACTTCTCCACGGAAGACTCTTGGAAGGAGGTTTACGTCGTCGAGGATTATCTCGGCTCCCCTGCTTATAAAGTAGTTGAGCGAGCCATCGTTCTCGACCACGCCTGCGAAAGCCGCCTCAAGCCCCTGGTCGGCCGCCCTCCTCACCATTATTAGGTCCTCCGCCGAGTTTCCCACATAGAGTATCCTCTCCACACCCATGTTCTCGGCTGCCTTGAGGAGGGCTTTGGGAGAGGGTTTCTCGAACTCCGGGCTGCTTATATCCGAGATGAAGACGCATCCCTCCTCCCTGAAGAGCTGCCTGAAGGCCCCGAGGGTCTTCCAGGTCTCCCATCCACCCCTCCCGGTGACTATCCCCAAACCCTTTGGAACCATGTCTCTCAGGGAGAGTAGGGTCTGGCGGAGTATCAGTATCCTTTCACGCTCCACCGCACCACCCCAGTCAACATACCTCGGCTCCACACCCCTCCTAACCCTCACACCCTCCCTGCCCAGATATATCTCGTCGAAGACTCTGGCGAGCAGGCTCCCAGCAAACTCTATCCGCCCGCCTAGTCCAGCAGCCTGCCTCAACCCGCCCAGCCGCTCCACGAGTCCCCGCTCACCCGCAACCCCCATGAGGAAGTCATCTACATCCCTGGGGCCCGCATACCCGCCCATCCTCTCTTCGGCGAACTTCTTCAGAAGCTCCATACCCCTAATGACATACTCGGGCCCGCTCTCCCCCGACGACATCTCAAGGTATCGGTCTAATGGTATGTTGGGTTTGATGGGTTTAGGGTCTCCCTCTGGACCGGCCTCCAGGAATATTGCCTGAGTTAGGGCCGACGCTATATACCAGTCGTTGTTGAATCCTCCGAGCATGCGTAGTGCGTGTATTGTCTCCTCCGCCTCATCTCCGACCCTTGCCTCCAGGCCATAGAGCTCGTTGAGGAGTATCATGACCGTCAGCTTTATGGTTAGGTTGTAGGATGGCCGGGCATCCACGAGGGTTCCATCGCAGTCGAAGAGTATTGCCTCCAGGCCGGGTAGCTCAGGCTCGAACTCCCTGCGAATGAGGACGCCTTCCCCAAGCATCCTATAACTCATACCGCTTCGCCGTGGTTGGGCAGGTCCTCTATCATGGAAAGGGTCTTGAGGTCCTTCTCCACACCCTTTATGGCTCTGCGTGGAGCATTGACCACGTATACGAGTTTTATGAAGTCTATGATGCTTAGCCCTCCCCTCACCCTCGCCCACCTCCACGTGGGGAGGATGTGGCTTACACCTATCACGTAGTCGCTGAGAACCGATGGAGAGTTCACTGAGATTATCCCGGCGTTCCTCACCTTACCCGCTATCTCACCAGCCTTACCCGAGAATATTGAGAGATGCTCCGGGGCTATCCTGTCGGCCGTCTCGACCGCCTCATCCATGGAGCCGCAGACAGAGATGAAGCCATTCCTCCTCCACGACTCAAGTATTATCTCGCCTCTGGGGACCCTTGAGGCCGTCTCGGGCAGAAGCTTATCGACCTGCCTAGCAAGCTTCTCGGAGGTGGTTAGCAGGCCTACCATGGTGTCGGGGCTATGCTCCGCCTGAGACATAAGCTCCCTGACTATCTCGCCAGGCCTCTGGCCGCCGTCGGCTATCACGAGCAGCTCGGTTGGACCCGCTGGAAAGTCTATGGAGACATCCCTGGAGACGAGGAGCTTGGCTGCGGCCACGTATCCACCACCCGGCCCAACTATCTTGTCCACGGGCTTGATGCTCTCGGTTCCATAGGCCATGGCGGCTATTGCTTGGGCGCCTCCAATCAGGTAGAGCTCGTCCACGCCTGCGATGTATGCTGCTGCGAGGGTTGCGTCGTCGGCTGGTGGGGGTGTGAATGCAGCCACCCTGCTTACTCCCGCCACCTTCGCTGGAACCGTGGCCATGAGCATTGTTGAGGGGTATCTCGCCAATCCTCCAGGTATGTAGCATCCCACGGAGTTGAGGGGCCTGGGGGTCATGGTTACCTTGAATCCGTCGGGCGTCCTCTCGTTGAACCTCAGCCTCCTCAAGAGCCTCGACTCAACCCACTTAATTCTCCTCGCCAAGCGTTTGAGCACGGGGGAGTGGGGAAACCTCTCGTAGGCCCTCCTCATCTCCTCCCTATCGACCATGAAGCTCTCAAGCTCCACGCCATCGAACCTCTTGGTCAGCTCCCTAAGAGCCTTGTCGCCCTCGCTCCTAACTTGGCCTATTATCCTCTCGGCAGCCTCCATATACCTCTCGAAGGCGGGCTTTATCCTAAGCTCCTCCAACTGCTCAAGGCTGATTATCCTACTCATCCCGGACATTCTTGGTGAAGTTATTTATGGAGGATTTGAGTGTTTCCTCAGGCTGCCTTGACCGTTATCTTCTTGACCTGCTCTATCTGGCGATAAAGCTCCCCGAGGATTGACTGGTAGTCGAGTTCACCCCTCTCAATCCTGTCCATTATCTCCTCCAGCTCCCTTGTAACCTTCTCGGAGACGAATTCCCCGAAGTTCTCCCTAAGATACTCGTAGATTGTCCTGCCCTTCTTGGTGGCTATCAGCTTCCCGTTCTTCTCGAAGACGTATCCACGGTTGAATAGTGTCTGGACTATCTTGCTGTAGGTGCTGGGCCTCCCTATCCCCCTCTCCCTCATCAGGGCTATTATGTCTCCCTCGTTGTAGAGCCATGCTGCGGGAACCTTCCTAACCTCCATGCTCTTGACCGTGTATTCTCCCTCGGAGACCCTTGGGGATGCGGAGATTACTGCGAAGACCCGGTTGAACCCTGACTCCAACACCTCCACAGTCCTCTCCATCTCCTTGGATAGGCCATCAACCACCACCTTGAACTTCTGGACGCTTACCCTGGCGGGCTGAAGCTGGCTAGCTATGAACCTCCTGAAAATCATGTCATAGAGCCTTAGATGCCTGTCGGTCAGCTTTATCGGGAAGCTAATCAAACCCATCTGGATGAACTGTGTCAGCTCCCTCCTATCCATGGGCTTGACGGGCCGGATGCACTCGTGGGCCCCCTCCCTCCTGTAGGTTCTCGGAGTGAACTCCCCTACCCCACTCTTCTCGATATACTCCCTCGCAACGTTCAGGCCTGCTGTTGAGACCGTTGTGGCGTCGGTTCTATGATATGTTATCAGACCGCTCTCGAAGAGGTCTTGGGCGAGCTGCATGGTGAGTGTTACGGGGTATTTGAGGTAGATTGCTGCGTCTCTTAGGAGTGAGTCGGTCGTGTAGGGCGGCGGGGGAGGAACCTCCCTGACCTCCTCCCTCAGCTCGGTTATCCGGGCCCTGACGTCTCCCTCCTCGTATCTCTTTAAAACCTCCTCGGCGTTCTCAGGGTTCTCGTATGAGACCTCGACCCCGTTCTCCAGCACGGCCCTGAGTATGGTCTTCTTCTTGCGGGCCTCGAGCGTTCTCTCCACGACCCATCCTAGGACAGGTGTCTGAACCCTGCCTGCGGAGAGATACTTGGACCTGAACCTCTCCCACAGCTTCCTGCTCAGCTCGAATCCCAGCCACCTATCCTCTATCCTCCTTACTAGCTGGGCCTCGACAAGCGGATACGATATCTCCCTCTTGTTCTCCAGGGCTTGGCGGAGAGCCTTCCTCGTTACCTCATGGAACTCTAGGCGATGGATGTTCGGGTTGTAGGGCTTGAGGGCCGCCGTCAAGTCGTATGCTATCTTCTCTCCCTCTGCGTCGGGGTCTGTTGCGACATACACCTCATTAACCTCTAGGGCGACCCTCCTCAAGGCCTCGATTATCTCGAGCTTGTTCAGGTAATCCCTTGACCCGCAGTTGGGGCAGACATCACCCTCAACGAACTGCTCCCCGCATCTCGAGCACCTCTTTATTGGGCCGAAGACTGGTATGAACCTTCCGTCCCTGATTAGGACGCCGTGGACCCCTGGTGTTATCTCCAAGTCTGTTACATGGCCCATGGTTGCGGTTATCTGGAGTATGAGGTTGCCTGTGCTGGTCTCGTAGATGGTTAGGCCCTTAACGTTCCTCCTGTATGGTTTCCCGAAGAATCGTGCTATTGTCTTGGCCTTGGTGGGGGACTCGACTATCATGAGAGCCATTCTTACGAGGTCTTTGAGCGGGATTTTCAAGACCCCCTCCCTAATCTCCCTTATCAGCCTCCTATCCCTATCGACCCTCTCGAACTCCCTCTCAGCCTCCTCACGTCTATACTCAACCCACTCAAACTCCTCCAAGACGACCTTAAGCCTCCTGGTAAGGGCTCGGAAGGTCTTCTCATCATCCTTAACCAGTATGCTTACTCCACGTGACACCCCCGCTGCGTAGAGCCTGGAGGTTCTTCCTGCGGCTTGGAGGTATCCCGAGACATCAGGGATTATCAGGGAGAATCCGTCGTCGATTACCTTTATCGCCAGGTCGGACTCGGAGGCTATCTTCTCGACGAACTCTTTGGTCAATACTTTGGACAGGTATCTCCTAACCTGCTCCACCAGGTCTTGGACGTATCCCTCGTAGCCCTCCAGCCTCTCCTCCCTGGAGAATGCTTCCGCCAGCTTCTCCACTATCGTCTTGGATACGGGGACGACCTTCCTAAGCCTCTGGATGAGCTTCAGGGCCTCCACCCTACTGGACTCGGGGATTACCTCCAGTATGTTGGTGAGGAACATGAAGAGCTTGTTGGGGTTGTATTCCTCCCTGGATACCTTGACCTCCCTACGTGGCACTCCTGCGAACACCGTGTATCTCACGGTCTCTGGGAGGTCTATTCCCCTGGCCAGAGGACTTCTGCTGCCTGCCACGCCCACCAAGACGTCGTATTCTCCCTCGACGAATCTCTGTAGGACGTCTTCCTCCATCTTCTCGTAGAGGTATGCCTTTATCCCCGCCTCCCTCAGTTTCTCAGCTATCCTGCCCGCCATCTCCCTGCCTCCCACCATGGGTGCGAAGACCAGCCCTCCCCTGCCATGCCTCTTGACAAGCTCCACAGCCTCCTCGATAACGTCTCTACGTGGCTCAAGATAGAAATCGACTATGTTCCTGACGAACTCTATCCTGCTCCCAATCTCGAATCCGAGGAGCTCGGAGAATATGAGGATGCGTTTTGTGGTCTTTGTCTTGATTGTTGCTCCGGCCACCACGAGTCTCCCATGCTTCCTGCTCTTAAGCCTCTCAATCTCCCTCGTAAGCCTGTTATACTCCTTCTCCAAGGCTTTATCGCCTGTTGCGGCCAGCCTCCTCCTAACCTCCACGAGCCTCAGAACCTTCTCAACCACATCGGGGCTGAAGCCCAGCAGAACCATGACCCTGTCTATGTTCTTGGGACTCTTCAGGAAAGAGTCCACGTCATCAACGAAGATGTTGTCGAACCCCACGTTCTCCAAGTAGTCCATCCTATCGACTATGAATCGGTCTGTTGTTATCAGGAGCCTGAATTTCCTCGACCTAATCTTCTCGAGGGCCTCCTCCTTCTCCTTCCTACCCATCCCCGCATGATAATACACTATCTCGCCTGGCTTCACGCCTATCTTCTCGGAGAACTTGGAGACCTTCTCCGCAACCTGTTCCACGAGCATGCTGCTGGGGAGCATGAGGTAGCATCTACGCCTCCTATACTTGACGAGGTAGAGGCAGGCAATTATGCAGAAGACGGTCTTGCCCACCCCCGTTGGCGCGACTATTGCGAAGTTCTCGTCCATAATGACCCTCTTGGCCCAGACCTCCTGGAGAGACCATGGGGGGTGGCCGACGGCCTGCTCGAAGTCCCTCTTGAAGACCTCATACTCCCTCAGCAGGTCGCTTATCATCCTGTATGACCTGAGCCTACCCCTCTCATCCAGAAGCCTGGCTAACTCATGGGGGCTGGGACGGGCTGGGAGGTCTTCCAGACAGGCCCTACAAACACCTCCCGAGAGAAGCCTATCATCCTCTATGGCCCCCCCGCAGTTGGGGCAGAGACCGTCCATCACCGTCCTCGCAATCATTCCCATCATCAAGGGTCATACTCGCACAAAACCATTATCCATGGGGAAGACTTATAACCCGTTCCTCCCAGGTTCTATACATGCCTACAGCATTCGTCTTAATAAACACGGAGATAGGCTCCGAGGAGGAGATACTGAACGAGTTGAAGAAGATACCGAACGTGAAGGAGGCGTATGTGGTCTACGGGGTCTATGACATAGTGGCCAAGGTCGAGGCCGACAGCATGGACAAGCTCAAGGAGGTAATCTCCTGGAGGATAGCGTCCCGCTAAGGGTCGGGGCGCCCTCACACGGAGGCTGGACAAGGTTAGAAGCACACTGACGATGCTTGTGGTCTCCTCCTAGCATCCTCGAGGATTAGGGGCTTCGAGAGATGCCTTCTAGCCGACGGTGGGACCTCGTAGACTCCGGGCCTTAGCCCCCTCTCAACCCTCCTCAACTCCACGGCCTCCACACCTTTTCTTAACCCACATCTCCTACACTTGTATCCCTGGAAGCTTCCGAGGCTCTTCATCCTGACGCCGCAGCGGGGGCATGTCGGCGGCCTCCCCATATATATCTCGGCAACCCTCCTGACGTGAATCTTCTCCACGTTGAGTGTTAGGCCCTGGGGCTTGAGCTTGACGGCTCCATAGACCGTTACCTCGTCTCCTGGCATGAGCTTGGATGCCACGTGCCTTAGGCTTCTGGTAGGCTCGTAGACTGCGCATGTTAGGGTTCCTGTGCCGTCGCTTATCTTGAAGAACAGGTGGCCTCCCGCATCGTATCTCGGCTTCCCGACCACCGTTCCCTCAACCATGGCCGAGACCCCGTCCCTCAGCATGCTAACCCTCATGGGGAGTATGTGGGCGTCGGTTCCCTGATTCGTCTCAAACACGGTTACCATGGCCACAGGCTCCCTAACCTCAACCATCCTGAACGCCCTTACCACAGCCTCAGGTGAGACACCCCTTATCCCGAAGAGGACCGGGCAGGGTGTATGGGGGGCGATTCTAATCTCGCCTGTCTCGTAATCCACGTTGTCGAAGGTCAGGGGCCTCGTAGCCTCATCCATTCGGTAGACCGACTCCTCATCTATCTGCCTCACAGTCCCCCAATACTCGGGCCTCCTATGGGCTATGAGCTCGTAGGTCTTGGAGGATAGGTCGGCTCCTATCGCCGCCAAGGCTCCTATCACGCCCCTGCCCTTCTTCCACCTAAGGACCCTCGCCCCAACCTTCTCGGCGACCCTGAGCCCCTCATCGATGGAGATAATCTCGTGGAGGGCTCTCCAGTAGAATCTTCTGAGAACCTCGTCGGGCTCGCCCTCCAGCAGGACCGCCCCAGGCTCAGTTCCCTCCGACTCCATGCCGGCAAGCTCCTCCACAACCCCCCTCACGGCATCAACGGCAGCCTCAACGCCTCCGCCCACAACCCTGAAGGCCACGGCAGCGTTCCCACGGGTCTTGAAGGGGCAGTTGGGGTTGAGTCTCACAAGCCTCGGGAACCCGACGAGTCTGAAGCCAAGCCTGGAGAGCCTACGGATTAAGATTGCTCCAACATAGGTGGTGCATCCGCCTCCAGCCCAATCCGTGTCATCAACCCCAATCCAGAGAACCACGGCCAAGCAATCAACACGCAGCCAACCTTATAAAACCAGCCCTCAAAACTAAAATAACCCCTCCTTAAGGCCCCTAAACTATACGTATCTAAGGAACTCCCTCCTATCTATCTTGGCCAGCTTTAGGATTCCGAGAAGTGTTCCAGCCTTAACCTCACTATGTAATGGGACCACGGTCACAACCTTCTCGCCATCAACAAGCTTTCTCAAGACTACGTGGCTACCCCTCTGCCTAGCTACCTCGAAACCGAAGTATTTGACCAGAATCTTAACTATCTCCTCGCCGGAGAGCTTAGGTAATCTCGACATATATGGTGCCGACAGCCCTTCTCTTGCTAAGCTCTTCCCTGGCTTCTGGAACCTCTTCCAAGTAAAGTTGGAGAGCCTCCTTAAGATTCTCAAGGGCCTCCTCTATAGTCTTGCCCTGCGTGGTAACACCTGTGACAACCTCCTTAATGATAAACATGTCCTCCTCCTTCCAGATAACAGCCTGAATCTCCATCCACTCAGCGCACCCCCACAACATCTTATAAATCTTAATCCACGCAACAGCATCCCCAAACCATGAGGACACACGTTACCAACCTTATAAAACCAGCCCTCAAAAATTTAATAAAACCCCCGCAAACTTCACAGTCGAGGATAGAAGCGGGGTAGGGTAGCCAGGTTAACCCGCCGGGCTCATAACCCGGAGAACGGTGGTTCAAATCCACCCCCCGCTACTCTCTTTCTTTTGGCGTAAAGGGTTATTTCTCAGCTGCTTGTTCTTCTTGATGGCGGTGATGAGGCCGTCCCCTGCTGCGCCTTCTGACACCCTGGGATGATTGTCAGTCCCACCTGCTGAGCCTCTTTCCCGAAAATTATGTTGTTCAGCACCGCACCATTCATCATAGGTCTCAGGCCGGGTCTCTTCTCATCACCTATGGGTCTTCTGTCTTCTTTGGTATTAAGTCTATCCAGAGGAATCCGTCTCTTTGGACTTTTTCTCCGAGCCTGTATTTTATGCTGGTTCTGTAGTATGGGGCTTGGTGGACGAAGGTGTGGAACTCTCCGTTCTCGCCGCATGGGTCCACGTCTGGAGGGAGGTTTCCGAGGAACTCTAGGCTATATTGTCTTCCCAGGTTCTCTGGGTCCAGCCGCCTCGGGTCTATGCAGGTTATCACGGCCTTGAACCCTAGTTGGAGGAATTCTCTGCTTAGTTTCCATGTGTCTTCGCCCCAGAGCGGGAACACTCCCTCCATCCCAACCTCACGTAGATTCTCCTCCCTGAACCTCCTAACATCCTCTAGGAATATGTCGCCGAAGACCACGGCCTCAACACCCCTCCGCATCAGCTCCCCCATCTTCCTCGACATAATCCTCCGATAGACCTTGTCCGGACACCTATATGGAATGACCACCTCCTCCAGGGGAATCCCGATTGATTCTGCCTGGAGCCTAACCAACTCCACCCTTACTCCATGCATGGTTACCCTGCTGTATGGTTTTGTTATGGTGGTTAGCAGCACCTTGACATCGTGTCTACTCATTACTCTGTGGAGTGCTAGTGCGGAGTCCTTTCCACCGCTCCAAGCAACTGCAACCTTCACGGCGACCCCTTAGCCTTCTAGGAGCTTATCTATCTTCTCGGCCATCTCCAGGTCCCTTTGGGTTACCCTGCCCTCACTGTGGGTTGTGAGCTTCACCTTGACCCTATTCCATGATAGCGATATATCTGGGTGATGGTTTAGTTTCTCGGCCAGCATGGCCACCCTCACTGTGAAAGCCACAGCCTCCCCGAAATCCCTGAACTCAAACGTCTTGACAAGCCGCTCACCCTTTCTCTCCCAGCCCTCAGCCATACCTAACCCAACATCACCCGAGAGTGAAATCCTGTGGATATTGTTGCGGATTCTTGTATCTGGGAAAGCCTTAAGTATGCTTCCCTCCCCCGTATGAGGAGCGATGTGCCATATACATGTTGATTCGGAGGAGTCGAGGGAGAGGGAGAAGGCTAAGAGGATTGCGGCGCTGAGGAACGTTGAGAGACGTGAGATAGAGGTGAAGGCTTAGCGGCGGAGCAGGGCGACTGCCTCCACTAAAGGCGTCTGAGGAAACTGGTCCACCACAACTACCTCCTCAATTTTATATCCAAGCTGGCGGACATCACGCTCCAACGCCCTGGGATTACAGGAGACATAAACTATCCTCTTGGGCTTGGCTTTTCTCAGCCTCCTCACAAGCTTGAAGCTTAACCCGGGTCTAGGCGGGTCCAGAACTATTGTCCCGTATTTGTGGGAGACCTTCTCAGCTTTCTCGTGCTTTATCTCCACGTTCTCAACATGGTTCTCCCTAAGGTTCAGCTCGGCTATCTTTACTGCATAGGAATCATTCTCAACGGCTGTTATCTTGGAGGCTTTCCTCGACAAGGGTATGGTGAAGGTCCCAATCCCTGAGTATAGTTCGAGTATCTCCCTGCCCTCAGGCTCAGTTAAACGGACTACCTCTCCGATTAGGCTTGCAAGGGTATATGGGTTAGGCTGAAAGAACGTGTTTGGGTGAAGGTGGTAGGTGAAGCTGTCTATCCGCTCCCTTATCGTCTCCCCTCCAGCTACCACGTGAAGCTCGTCGGCCCTCGCATCATCCCTAACACCATCATTAACCCCGAGAACCAGGCTCGAGACCCTGACGCCCTCCCTCCCCAGCATCTCCAGATACTCGCCTAATCCCTCCACATACCTGTATGAGACGACGAAAACCATCCTCTCATCCGTAAATTTCCCCTCAATTATGCTCAGAAACCTTACCGTCCCCTGCCTCCTCCTTCTATCCCATCCCTCGAGACCCTTCATCTTCATGAACTCCTTGAAGAGCCTCCTGATGGCGTCGGACTCGGGTGAGAGAAGAAGACACTCGGATAGGTCCACGGTCTCCCACCACCTCCCCCTCACATTCAACCCAATCACAGGCCCGGGAGCGACAACATAGTCCATCCTATTCCGATAATAGTGGGGCTTAGGCGAGGGATGAACCCTCTCGACCTTAACTCCCAGAAGCTCCTCAACCGACCTAACCTTCTCCTCCAGCTGCTCCTCATAAGGCCTATCCAAGTAGAGGCATCCACCGCACACGCCAAAATGGCTGCAAACCCTCACATTCATCCAATCGTTAATCCCGTCCAACGATTTCAGGCTAATAAGCTTTAACATTTCTGGAAAACTTTTTACACATGGTTTGGCGATGCTTCATAGATGCTTGTTGAGGAAGCGAGGAGGTTCGCTGAATTTATTTCAAGTAGGTTCGTCGCCTCCTCGATTCTGCTCCAGCTTGGGTTAGCCTTCTTTCTCGCCCACGGATACGACTTTAGGGTTAGCTATGTGGCTGGCAGGAACGTTGCAGTAGGCGGCTCACCTTATCTTGGCGGTAGTTTAGGCGGGTTGTTGGCCGTTGGCTATGGGGAGGATGTTCAGGGGATAGGTGAGACCCCTCTCTGGCCACTATACCTGGGCTTAGCCTACATCATAACAGGAGGAGACGTAATGGCCTTCAATCTCGTAAGCAAGGCCCCGATTCTCCTGGCCAATATCGCCCTGGCGTATATCTTCTATGTTAAGGGTCTCAGGGGATGGAGGTTCTTTCTCGTGAATCCCTTCCTTCTTCTGGTGTCTGTCGGTTGGGGTAAGCCCGATAATCTAGCAACTTTACTAGTGGTCATAGCCCTGGTAAACCTTGAATCGAGGCTGCTCCCACTCCACTTGGCATCCTCCATGATGATTAAGCCCCTAGCATTACCTGCGGTAGCCTCACTTCCCTCATCCATCAGGCCCTGGGGAAATCTGGCGAAAAAATTCCTAGCGATAATCATTCTATCCCTCACGTTCTTCTTCACGCCATTCATCTTGCTGGGATGGCCCACCGACACTGTTATCCGTGGCCTACCAAACTGGCTTAAACCCGTTGGCGGCATATCCCTCTTCAACGTATTTGAGCTGGTCTACGGCTCCCTGACCCTGCCGAGGGAGCTTGGATGGCTGGGCCTCCTCCCCGTATTCTCGCTAATGTTCTCGGTAATTTATTTTCTCTTGAAGCCGTGGGGGCCGGAGAGGGCTGTGGAGGCTGCTCTCCTCACCTCCCTCATGTTCTTCACCTTTAGGCCGTGGGTCTCCGAGCAGAACCTAATCCTCATATTAACTCTATTGTTGTTGGCTGGAGGCGAGGTTGGGAGACCGATTTGGGGAACCCTGATAGCGTTGATGCTTCTGAACTACTCACTTCCCCAGCAACTTTACCTGATATGGCCCGGGGTGATTGACTTTCTCGGGGAGCTTGACGGTTCTGCTAGAGTATGGAGGCTGTTATCCAAATTCCTGTTATCCATAGCCCTCTGGATACTAATCTGGGTAAGCTCCTTGAGGTGCATCAAAAATGAATAAAATCATATCATACTCGCTGGCGTTCGTCCACATGGGCTGGGCGTTATCACTAATAATTGATTCATCACGTTATCTCGGCAAGCTGGCTTATCCCCCCATCTTCTCCGCCCTGCACATCTTGATAGCGTTGGTGCTTGCCCTGAACAGCGTTGTTGGAGGAGTATTAAGCACTGTTGTTATGGCGTATTATTGGGTTGCTGTTAAGCCGCTTGAACCCATAGCCGAGCCTCAGAGCGTCGGAATACTATTCCTCTCCGCATCGCTGTTAGCCCCCTTGATGAGGAGGCGGTTAAGCCCCCATAACCTCCAGCTACTTGGACTTAGGCTCGGCATAGTATACCCATACCTTGAGTGGGGTCTGGACGCATTCCGAAACCCCCTACACTTCTACGAATACATAACACAGAATCCTACTACGAGCTTCCTCGCAACCCAGGGCTTAATCGAGGAGACGGTCATCCTCCTGGGCTCACTCGAGCTACTCCTAGCATTAACAATATCGTTTGGATTTGCTGTAAGGCCGTTCTCCGCATTATCCCTAGCCGTCCTGACGGTTTTTATGGTGGTGGCAGGCTACCCGCTCGCCCTACCCCAGAACATAGCTTTGGCGGCCGCCTCACTAATCCTGGTCAAAAACGGGGGTGGAGAATACTCTATTCAATCTGCACCAAGATTATTAGGAGTATTAATGCGATGAGGAAGTGGAGGCCTGTGAAGGAAAGCTCGCCAATAAGGTCCAACGTGAAGAAGTTGAGCCTGTATAATGCGAGGAACGTGCCTAGCCCCAACTGGATGGAGAAAAGTATGAACGGGGTCATAAGCGTAGGCTTTCCGCTCCGAGACTTATAGTATTGGTAAAGCTTGTGAATTATCACTCCATAGACTATCAACGCTATGGATAGATGGGTTATCAGGAAGACTAGTGCAGATGGGTCCCTATATGCGTAGAATCTTGACGTTGCGCCTCCTATTAGTATGACTATCAGTGTTAAGAGGATTACCGTGTTTAGTCTCTTCTTTATCGCCTCCAACCCTCTGTTTATCCTCCTCTCATGAGCTTTATCCCTGCATAGATTGTCGTCAAGGTTACTATGAGGCCTAAGGGGTTATGGACGTATAGGCCGACCATCCCGACAGTGCCTAAATCCACCATTATCATCTGGTAGATTGCCAACAGTATGACCAGCCCTATTATCCCCTGAATCACCAGCAATATTAGTGGTATCGCCACTATTCTACCCGCCCCCCTTCCAGCAGCACGGAATAGCAGGGTAACCAGGATTATGAAGAATATGATGGCGATTATTGTGTGTATGGGCAGGGCTTGGAGCGCCGCATTTAGGTCGTTGATTACCCTGACGGTGTAGAAGAGGTAGAGTCCTCCAAGCCACTGCAAAATCGAGAGAATTATGGCTAATCCTGCATGGAGTTTAATCCCAGACATCTTCTGATTGTTCCGCGTTTATCTGATATAAATTTTATCCAATTATCCGTTTTTGATTACTGCATCCTCCTGAACTTATGTTCTGTGTAAAGTTCCCATGGTTTGAGGATGTGGTAGAGTGGCCCCAATCTTTTCCTGAGTCTTGCACGGGTCTTGGCCATCCACATGCCGTATCTTAGTTTTTCTATCGTGAAGTCGTGTTTGAAGAGTAGTCTGTGGTCGTATCCGTGCATGGGTTTCTCCCATTCTTCGCTAATCATCCTATCCTTCACCTTCTCGTATAAGCCTGTTCCTGGAAGCGGGTAAGGGACAGTCATGGAGAAGTAGTCGAGTGGTAGGCTGGAGGCAAACCTAATAGTGTTGAGCATGGTTTCGTTGGTTTCTCCAGGATACCCTAGGATGAAGAATGCCCCAACCTTTATCCCGGCCTTCACAGCCATCTCGACAGCTTTCCTAGACTGATTCACCGTTATACGCTTGTTCATCAACTTGAGAACCCTGTCATCCCCCGACTCCAGGCCAAATATGATTTTATGGCATCCAGCCTCCCTCATAGCCCTAGCCACCTCCCAATCCATTAAATCAACTCTAGCTAAACACTCCCACAGGGTCTTCAGGCCACGTCTCTTAATCTCCTCACATATTCTGAGCACATGCCTCTTATTCGCTATGAAGAGTTCGTCGGCGAACCATATCCTCTCATATCCGAATCCATATACTATCTCCTCCATTTCATCGACTATGTTCTCCGGGCTTCTCACCCTATACACCCTGCCGTAGTCGGGGCGCCAGCAGAAGTCGCAGCTGAAGGGGCATCCACGTGAGGCTATCATAGACGTTATAGTGTATCCATAGTTTCTTCGATAGTATTCCTTGTATGCCTTATTGTTGTATAGGTCTCTGGCCGGGAAGGGTAGTTTGTCCAGGTTTTTGATTAAGGGTCTTCTTCCGGTGAATATTGGGCCTCCGCCGTTAGCGATTCTGGCTATGGGGAGGGTCTCCAAGGCCCTTCCAGCAATATGTATTCCCTTGACGTCCTCCATCCTCATCTCTCCGTCGAGGGCCTTCATAATCTCTAGCATGGTCTCCTCACCCTCGCCTTGAACCACCACATCAAACACTCCCAGGAACTTCTGGGGATATGCCGAGGGCATGGGTCCGCCGGCGACTAGAAGCTCACAGTCATCCCTCAACTCCGCCCCGAATCTTAGCGCAGTCCTCACCATGGAGAGCATACTGTATATTCCTACTACACGTGGCTTGGCGGCCCTCGCCTCATGAACCGCCTCCTCCCATGACATAAAGGTGCAGTCAATTATCTTAACACTGTAGCCGTTCTCCCTGAGATACGAGGCTATGTATCCTATCCCAAGCGGAGGGAACTTGAATATCTTGGAGCGCCCATCATCAAAGTATGGGAATATCAATACAACGTCAGTCAAGGCTCTCGAACCACACCCTGTAACTAAATCTTCTGACACTCGGCATTATGCTGAAGCCTGCCCAGTCAAGCCTCCCTCCCAAAACCTCTCTGCCAGCAAACAACCTACACGAGGAGGGCCTCTCAATCCCCATGAGAAGCTTAAGCTTCGGTGATATAAGCGTGGCGTGGCCACTTTTTATTTCAATCCATGGAGGGATGTCATCAACCTCATCGTCATCCACCACCAATTTTGTGAATAATTTTCCTGAAAGCTCGTTGGCAATAAGGAATCTGCTACACCTGAGATTTGATGCATCAACATTCACATCAACATGATTCTCGCCGATGTTATACTCGATGTCCACATATCCTTTGTCCCCTATGTTCTCGTAGCGGCTTTTCACACCCATCAACGTCCGACTCATCATCAGAAGCGTGTAGATGGGCCTGAATGTCTTATCTCTAATGTATATTGGTGCGAGGAGCGAGCGGGCCTTCTTGTAAATCTTCTCAATCTTTAGGCGTCCTAGATATTTTATCGAGGCTCTGTTTAGCCTGAATCTCTTGAAGGGTTTATCGTGGACTGTTATACTCTCTCCTGGGAATATGGCTTTGTCGCCGTCTAGGCCGAGGGGCATCCCCAACCCAGCGCCCTCACCTACAATACATTTGGACCCTATGAACACGCCTAAGCCCCTCTCAATACCATGAATCTCATGCTCAGGGTGGGAGGGAATATTAAACGAGAACCTAAGCCCCTCCAACAAGTATGAAAGCATTTTAGCTCTCCCTGAACAGGAAGTGTATATAAAACTTTTCCTAAAAAGCAAATTAGGGAAAACCTTAATCATAGGCTAGGAAAGGATTCCTAACAATTATGCATCCAGTCGTCTTCCTCTCACTATCACTAACCGTTACATTCCTCTTCTTCATCTACGGATATAATTGCTATTATCTTATGAAGTGTTCCTCCAATTACCGCCCTCCACGTATCTCCGGAAAAAGGTTTCCTAAGCCCGAGGTGGCAGTTCATCTCCCGATATACAATGAGCGATACGTCGTCTCCAGGCTTATCGATGCTTGTTGCCGTATGGCTGAGAGGTATGGGCGTGAGAAGGTTAGGATAATGATTCTGGACGATTCGGATGATGATACGAGGAACCTTATCGACAGGCTTGTAGCTAGATACAGGTTAAGGGGATTCAACGTGATGGTAATTAGAAGAGGTGGGCGTGAAGGATACAAGGCTGGGGCGCTCCAAAACGCATTAAACCTGACTAGAGAGGAGTTTATAGCGGTTTTTGACGCAGATTTTATTCCTCCACCCGATTTCCTCGACAAGACCATACCCTACTTCATAGAGGATGAAAAGGTCGGCATCGTGCAATGCAGGTGGGGGCACATAAACAGGGAGTATAACATCCTAACCAAGTCCATCTCGATAGGAGTTGATGCGCATTTCATTATCGAGCAGCCTGGAAGATATTCCTCCGGATGTCTTCTCAACTTTAATGGTAGTGCCGGTGTTTTGAGGAGGAAGGCTGTTATGGAGGCTGGGGGATGGAGCCCTGACACGCTTGCGGAAGACCTAGACCTAAGCTATCGGGTCCAGCTGAGGGGATACAGGGTAATCTATCTGAGGGACCTTGTATGTCCGGCCGAGGTTCCCCCAACTATGCCCAGCTTCAAGCGGCAGCAATCCAGGTGGGCTAGAGGCAGCTTACAGGTCGCCCGCAAACTACTCCCAACAATAATAAACAATAGGATGCTCAGCCTTAAGCAGAAAATCCAGGCCTTCATCCACCTAACATATTATCTCGTCCACCCCCTAATGTTCACGTCATTCCTGTTAGCTGTCTTGGCAAGCCTCATGGGGGTAGATACGATTAGCCTCAAGCCGCCCAGAATAGAGATAGCGTATGGGAGAGAGTTATCGGAGTATGTTTCGGATGTAGCCGAGTTCGTTGGAGTTAATTATGCCTGGATTATCTTGGGCTCCATGATTCTGGGCTCAGCGATTGCCGCCTGGATATATTATTATGTGGCTTTGAAGAGGCAGGGGATAAGCGTCTTGAAGAATCTTCAGAGCTTCTTCCTTTTGGGGTTCATCGGATACGGGATAAGCCTCAGCAACACCATCGAGGCTTTCAAGGCTTTCCTAAGCTGGGGCGGGGAGTTCCAGAGGACCCCCAAGTATGCTGTGAAGCGGAGGGGAGACGATTGGAGAAAGAGAATATACCATGTGCCCTTAGACCTGAAAACCATAATGGAGATTATGGCCGGAGTGCTTGGATGGACAGCAATACTCCACGCATACATAACGAACAACCCAGGCATAATACCTATAATCGCATTTTACACCATGTCGTATATACTCGTGGCTACATTAACAATAGCTCAAAGCGAGTCGATGATGAGTAAGTATAGCGGGAAGATTATGACGCAGGAGATTGTCGTTAGAGTTTAAGGATGCGTGCCCCCTTTTTCGAGGCCAGGTATCCGGGGATATCGAAGAATCTTCTACATCTCAGGAGGATTATTGAGTCGCTTGTCGCAACTATCTCGCCTGATTTGATGAGCTCCGAGTCCACGGTTTTGGTTGTTCTCGCCTCTCCTTCTAAACCCATTTCTCTGAGTATTCTGCGGGTTAGGGCGGCCACCTCTCCGCTCTTGCTCACCTGCCCCTCATAGAGTATAACGGGTTTGGAGACCCCCAGACCCTTAAGAGCCTCGATTATCGTTGTTAGAGCCTCTTCAGAGGTTTTCGTCGGACGGTATTTTCCATGGATTCCGGAGACGTCTCTCAGGACCCCGTCGTCTCCCATGATCAGTAGGTCGTTTCTCAGCATGGCCTCTACTGTGTGAAGAACGTTGAATCCGTCCAGCCATATCTCCTCTCCTCTTACCTCCCATTCCCCCAGCCTCTTCGATTTTATTGCCTCTGCTTCATGTTTTGGGAGGATGCCTCGGAAAAGGATTAGCCTCTCCCTTCGGTTTAGCCCGTATCTATCGCCTACGAGCTTTAGGGCTGTGGGCTTCCTGTATCCACGGTTTAGAAGGTATCTTAGGTCTTTCGCAGCCTCATGGATGAGTTCCACCCGACCTGCGTCAATCATTCCAGGTAGATTCCCGGCCGTAGGGGGAGAGCTGACTTAGACTTACCCTTCGGGTCATAGATTCCCTCCTCGCCCTCACGATACACCTCCACGTTTAACCCAAGCTCCCTGCCCATGAACTCCACGGCCTCCAGATAGGTCTCATATTCCTTTTTAGCTGCGTTGATTATGTGTTCATGCTTGTATCTGGGCTTCAGGGATGAGGCTGTGTCCAGCATTATCTTGGATAGGTTTGCTGCGCTCCTCTTTAGGTTGGGCAGGTTCGTGGCCACCCATCTGGCCAGCTCTCCCAACGCTTTACCCAGTCCCTCGTCCGATAATTTGAGTGATTGTTCGAGTAGCCCTAGCTTCTCTCTGCTCGCAACGTAGATAATCATCTTCCTGGGCTTCTGCTTCATGACCTCCATTATGTTTCTCGCATCCTCTATGACCCTCGTTACGAGCTCTTCCCTTAGCTCCGCTTCCTCGTCTATTAGGCTCTCATCGGGCTTGGGCCACTCTGCGAGTGAGACGAATCCCTTGCCTCCCATCATGCTCCACGCCTCCTCGCATGCGAAGGGTATGAATGGTGCGAGCAGCCTTATCCATGTCTCTATGAACTTTCTCCCAGCCTCGCCAATCCTTCCACCGGTCCTCCTGACATACCATCTCCAGTCATTATACAGGCCGTAGAGAGCCTCGTTGCACGCCTTCCTAGTCTTCAGCTCCTCCATCCACTCGGTTATGCTTCTTATCTTCCTTTGGAGCCTTGAGAGAAGCCATCTATCGACGCCATGTTTATCTGAGGCGTTTGTTGCCGAGACCTCCCTCACTATCTTCAGGAACTGCTGTATCATGCCTTTGACCTCCTCCGCGTTCTTCTCCCTCCAGTCCGGGTCGTCCATGTCCTCTGCTGCGAGGAGCAGTGTCGCCCTCGTGGTGTCCGCCCCATGTTTCTGGATTGCCTGCTTAAGTGGAATGAAGTTCCCCTTACTCTTACTCATCTTCTTCCCCTCTATACTAATCATCCCGTTTACCCCTATGCCCCTGGGCCAGTGCCTTTCCTCGAAGATTGCCACGTGGTGGAATAGGTAGAAAGTGAGGTGGTTGGAGACAAGCTCCTTGGCGGAAATCCTCATATCGACTGGATACCAATATAGGAACTCTCTCCTCATCTCTTCTAGGATGTCCCTGCTGATGCCTGCCCTACGTGAAATTTCCTCGGGATCTCCCTGGCCTAGGAATATGTAGTTGAGGGTCTCGGGGGTTAGGTGCTCGGGCCTCGCCCTCCCCTGGTTAAGGTATTTGCTTATGGTGTAGAGTGCGGGGTAGATTGTCGAGTCGCTGAGGGTCTCGACTATCCACTCGGGGTCCCATGGAAGCTTCGTCCCCAGCCCCGTCTTCCTCGCACATGCCCAATCCCTGAGCCAATCGACCACGTTGATGAACCATTGCCTAGCCTCCTCGGGGAATATCCTCATGCGGTTGATGAGGCTCTTCACCCTCTCCTTCCACTCCGGGTCCGAGTATCTCAGGAACCACTGGTTCTCAACTATCTTCACGACGCACTCGGTCCCGCATCTACATACCACTTTCTCCGGAAGCTCCCACATCTTGTCCCCCAGCCCCAGCTCTATGAGCTTCTCGCCCACCCTGTCCCTGGCCTCGCTTACCCTCATGCCGGAGAACTCGCCGCAGTTCTCCTTCATGACACCCTCGTGGAACTCCTTCGAGTAGACCCTCTTCGTCGCCTCCTCGAGCCTCGGGTCCGTGTCGCTTCTTATCCCCGCCCTCTCAACCTCCTCAACCGCAGGGTGCTCGCCGTATCCCGGGACCCTGATTATCGAGATGGGCCTTATTGACTCGACCAGCTCTCTGACACCATATCTTTCAAGCCTCTCCTCGTTGTTCCTTAAGGCCACTATGCCTGCGTAGTCGTAGGGGGCGTGGGATGGGACGCTGTAGACCACCCCTGTCCCGAAGTTTGGGTCCACGAGGTCGGCTGGAAGCACGGGTATCCTCTTACCGGTTAAGGGGACCTCGGCAAACTTCCCGATAAGCTCCCCTGGGGCTACCTCGCCGACCACCTTCACCCTCTTCTGCTCCCCAAGTTTCTCTGCAGCCCTCCTTGAAACAATCCACTTCTTGCCCTCGACCTCGGCCACCACATACTCGTGATTGGGATTAACCCAAATGTTGGTTGCCCCGAATATGGTCTCGGGCCTAAGTGTGGCGGCGGCAAGATACATGTCGTCCATCTTGAAGAGGACTACCGTGTATTCCTCGGGTGAGACACCCTCGCCCACAAGCCTGTCATGGTCTCCCGTGGGACTCTTGTCATAAGGGCACCAGACAACTGGGTGCTTGCCCATAGCAACGTATCCACGTTCCCTCAAGACCAGATACTGCCATGTGATGAACTTGCTGTAGTAGGGGTGGAGGTCGGTTGTGTAGAATTCTCTCCTCCAGTCCACCGAGTATCCCATGGCCTCGACCACGGGCTTGTTCTCGGATGTGTAGTATCGGGTTACGAATGCGGGGTCGGTGAATTTCTCGAGCATCTCCTCCGGGACGCCGTCTATCTCGAGGAGCATTCTCCTTACTGCCGGGTCTCCACGCTTCAGCCTCTCAGAGGTTCCCGCCACCGCCTCGCCAGTCCAGTGCCACGCCCATGGAAAGAGCACGTTGTATCCCTGCATCCTCTTGAACCTCGCATAGGCGTCTCCCCTAGTGAATGTGAAGCCGTGGCCTAGGTGGAGGGGGCCGTTCTGATATGAGTATGGGACGCAGATGAAGAACTTGGGCTTATCTTCGGATGGGTCTGCCTCGAATATCCTCGCCTCACGCCACCTCCCCATCCACTTAACCTCATATTCGATAGGAGACCTGACCAAGCTCCCTAACCCCGCCTGCCTCCAGGTCGAGGCCCCTCATATTTAAGCCATTAACCCATCACGGCTCCAAGCAGATGACCGCATCTTTGATGTATAATGAGTAGGGGCTGGACTCCATGTCCGCCCTATCCTGCTCACCCACGTAAATGTCTATGTGTTTTCCCGTTATGCTGGGACTCCTATCACTAACCACGAACACCGTGTTAAGAAGCCTCTCCTCAACCTCGGGATCCAGCCTGGCCTCGAAGCTGAATATGTATATCTTGGTCCCATTCTTTATGCCTGGAGGTCCTGCAACCGTCTTCCACGGGATAAGGGGGTTTCCATTCACGTCTAGTGGCGCATCCCTCTTTATGTATCCCCATCCAGGCACGTATCCGATGTATTTGCCATCGTTTCCCTCGCCGTCGCCCTTCCCCCACCCCTCCCTCCTAACATCCCTCAGGAAATCCTCCCTATACCTACCCAGCGGACGGCCCTCAGGGTCCCTAACCAACACCTTCCTCCCATGATAAAACTCCTCCCTAACAGTCCAATAAGAGGTTATCAGGAAGCCCGTGAGACACCCAAGGGTCCTAGTCCTCCACAAGGTAATGGTCAAGGTCTCCGTAAGCGTCGTGCTAACAGTCTCCCTAACAACCCTCACACGTGTAACCGTGGTCCAGAGACTAGTAGTCTCCCTAAAAGTCTCAGTAACATTCCTAAACACAACAACCGTGGCCAGCTCCCTACTAGTAACAACTTTAACCCTAGTAGTAGTTATGGTCTCAACTATAGGCTCCCTCACAATCCAAGAAACCTGAAGAAACGTAATTAGCATAAAAGCAACGATTAGGAGCAGCGGCCACAGCCTCCTCACAAATAAATAATCGAGTGAAATGCAATATAAATCCTCGATAACATTAGGGAATGGATATGAGGCCGATAATAGCCCTAATAACGGATTATGGGACCAAAGACCCCTATGTAGCGCAAATTAAGGCGGTAATCCTCAGATACAGGGATGACGCAGCCATAATAGATGTAACACATGAGGTCGAATCCTTCAACGAGCTTGAAGCAGCATTCCTCATGAAAACCTACGTGGAACACATGCCGCCGGGGACAATACATGTATGCGTAATAGACCCTGGGGTAGGTGCAGGCAGGAAAGGAATCATAATAGCCACGGAGAGGGGCGACATGTTTATAGGACCTGACACAGGGTTCATGATACCAGCCGCAAGAAAACTCGGAATCAAGAAAATTTACGTGATAGACGAGTCAAGGCTACCTCCAAGAACCTCCGAAACATTCCACGGAAGAGACGTATTCGCACATGTGGCGGGAAGACTAGCCCGAGGAGAACCCCCGGAAAAAGTTGGGAAAGAAACCCTAGACTACAAAGTCCTCGACATACCTTCGCCGACAGTAACGGATGGAAAAATAGAGGGCAGGATAATGCATGTTGATAAGTTCGGAAACCTGATAACAAATATAATGCCTGATGAGTTGGAGAGTATAGGGAAGCTAAACGGTGAATTCGTGGTTAAGTATCGTGGGGGAGAAATCTCGTGCAGGTGGGTGAAATCATATGGATGGGTCAAGGAAGGCGAATACCTTCTCGTGGAAGGCGGGACAGGATACATAGAACTATCGATAAACAGAGGCAACGCCGCAGAGAAAACAGGGCTGAAAGTCGGAGATAAGCTAACTATTCAACACGCCGAGGATTAACAAGTAAAGTAACAATCTTATGAGGCTTTACACCCAATCTAATGAGCCGCCCTTCGGCAGCTGGGGCAACTTCCTGATACCCTTCATACTCCTCAGGTAGCCCTACCTCTACCTGCTCTCCGCATTATCACTCCTCTACATGCTCCCACCGGCCATAATCTATCTCTATGGTAGGAGGTGGCTGCTCAGAGGTATGGCGGGCCTAACGCTGAGGTAAACGGCGGCTTGGTGCCAAAGCCTTAAGAGGAGGGTCTTGGGTCTGATGGATGGAGTTGTGGAGCGATGGCTACTCAGTATCCTTATCCTGGCGCCACCACAATAGGCATAAGGGGTAGGGACTCGGTTGTCCTGGCCGCCGAGAAGAGGCTCACATACGGATACTTCGTGGTGAGTAAGACGGTCAGGAAGGTCTTCCAGATTACACCCAAGATAGGTGCGGCCTGCGCAGGATTTGTCGGCGACATGCAGAGCCTCATCATGGGGGCCAAGGCCGAGGTAAACCTCTACAGGTATACTTATGGGAGGGAGCCTGACGTGAGGACGGTGGCCAAGGTCCTCTCCAACTACCTCTTCAGCAGCAGGTTCCTCCCCTACCTGGCCGAGACCATAGTCGGAGGCTTCGATAGGGACGGCGGCCATGTCATAGTCCTAGACCCCCTGGGCTCCATGATAGAGGACGACTATGCGGTGGTCGGCTCAGGGGCCGAGATAGCCATAGGCGTTATAGAGGCCGATTATAGGCCTGACATGGGGGCCGAGGAGCTCCGGGAGCTCGCAATCAAGGCTCTCAAGGCCTCTGCTGCCCGTGATGCGGCCAGCGGGAACGGTATAGACCTCCTACTCTTCAAGGAGAATGGCCTGGAGCTGAGCCAGACCCTCCCCCTCTAAGCACCGGGTAAGTGGATAAGGTAAGTTAATAAGGGGCTGATAGGAGATAACGGCGTAATGAATCTACTCAATCTTAAGGAGAAACTCCTAATTTACCTGGCTCAGAGCGGGGGTTTCACCAAGAGCGTGAGGGTCTCGACACCCGAGCTGGCCAGGAAGCTCGGGACCTCGCAGCAGTCAGCCTCCAGGCTCCTAATCCAGCTTGAGCAGCAGGGCTACTTGGAGAGGAGGATTGTGGGGAAGGCGGGGTATGTGAGGCTTACGGGTAAGGGCGTGGAGGAGCTCAGGAACATCTACCTGGCCCTCAAGGCGGTCTTCGAGAAGCCTGTGGAGATAATAGTTGAGGGGAGGGTCTTCACGGGCCTGGGCGAGGGAGCATACTACCTTAGCCTGCCCCAGTATGTCAAGCAGATTGAGGAGAAGCTGGGCTTCAAGCCCTACCCGGGGACCCTCAACGTCAGGCTCCTCTCACGGGACTCGATAATCAACAGGCTCCTCCTAGAGCGGATGGCGGACATAAGGATAGAGGGGTTCAGCAACGAGCATAGGACCTACGGTGGAGCAAAATGTGTCAAAGCGTTGTTCAACGGTGAGCAGGAGGCCGCAGTCATCTTCATAGAGCGGACCCACTATGAGAAGGATGTAATCGAGGTCATAGCCCCCGTGTATCTCAGGGGGAAGTATGGGCTAAGCGACGGAGACAAGGTGTTCGTGAAGGTCTCACTCGAGTCCGCCCCATTCTACAAGAGCGCATTCGAGGCCCTTGAGGCGGAGAGCGACGCAGAGTCCCTTAGGAGCGCTTTCTTCTCTTCACGACCTCCAAGACCCTCTCTATCACATTAGAGCTGCTGTCGGGTCCGCTGAACCTGTAGTGCCTCAGCCTCACAATCTTAACTTTTATCCCCTTCTCCTCGCAGAACTTTTTGAAGGACTCCATCAGCCTTTCTTGGTCGTATCCGAAGACAACTATGTCAGGCTTAACCCTCTTGATTACCTTCTCGAAGGAGAACGGCCTGTATCCCAGTATGACCTCGTCCACGGGCTTAATCATGGAGACCATGTATTTCCTAAGCTTCTCCTCGAAGACAGGCTCCCTACCCTTATTCCTCCTAACCGTCTCATCCCTAGCCACCACAACCACCAGCTTGGAGCCCCTTCCCCCAACCTCTTTGGCCTTCTCGAGAAGCTTGAAGTGACCCGGGTGAAGGATATCGAATGCCCCGGCCGTCAGCACAACCTTTCTTCTCGCCATAGCAACCCTGTTAGACCCAGATACTCCGACCCTTTAACGTTTGTGAGAAATACTGTGCCGCCCCCGTCCTCACCTCCACTCGAACTCAACGTAACCCATCATCCTAAGGGCGTCCAGGAGGCCCTCACAGTAAGCTAATGCTCCGAGGGAGTTGAATAGGTCTCCCTTTTCCAGGAATCTCTCCGCATCCTCTAGGTAGCTTCCAGCAATCTTCACAACCTCTTTTGACTCATCCCTCGAAATCCTCATGGAGTCGAAGACCCTCCTTATCTTCGCTATATAGTTCCTAATCCTGTCCGCCCAGTATCTATGGGGCTTGTGTTTTCTCGTGTCTGCCTTGAGGATGGTTTGGAGTGCTTCCTCCTCCGTGAAGTGGAGTTTTCCCGGAAGTATTAGGACGTGGGGTGGGGGTGGGAGCCTGGCCTCCGGGAGCCTGCCGAGGGGTCCTGCCCATCTTTCCTCGTTCCTCGAACCCACTTGGGCCAGGGCTATGGCTAGCCTATCCTCAGAGATTACTCCACGCCCCCACTCCTCCTCGTATCGCTTAAGCATGCTGTATGCCTCTTTGGCCGTCAAGCCTCCCCCGGCTGTGTCCAAGAGTATGAGGGTGTGGAGACCCCTCTCCATGTTCTCCTCTATCACCCTGTAGCAGGTCTCTATCCCCCTCCCGTCCCTAGGTATCGTCGTCGTCCTGCCGAACTTGTAGGCTTGGAGCATGGAGGATGAGGCAGAGGCAGAGTATATCGAGACACCGTATATGATTTCCCAGGGAACCTTTCTCCTCTCCGCCTCCACGAGGAGCGAGATATGGGTTGTGGCTATCAGGGGGTCTCCGGGGACGAGGACGCCGACATCCCTCTCCATGGCCTCGCCGACCACCTCGGCCGCACCATCCTCGAGAACATCCCTACCAGCCTCCTCAACCCTCCCACCAAACCTCTCATGGAGAAACCTGCGAAGCTCCTCGGAGACCCATCCAGTATAGCTGTCAAAGAGAAGCACATCGCATGACTCCATGGCCTCAAGCGAGGCCAACGTGAGGTATCGGGGCGAACCCAGCCCAAGCCCAATCAACCGTAGCACGGCGATAATACCCCGGTGCAGAGTTTTTTAGGTTTAAGGGCTGCTGGATTGCCGGGATGGATGCAGCTGTGTTCGCCGCTGGTGTGGGTAAGAGGCTGCGCCCCCTCACGTCGGTTAGGCCCAAGCACCTCCTCCCCCTGGCCGGGAAACCCGTCCTCCGGAGAATCCTTGAGGCCTTGGATGGAGTGGGCGTGGAGAGGGCCGTGATACTTGTCTCCTATCTGGGCGGGATGATACGTGATGCGGTCTCCTCGTGGGGGCTGGGCCTGGAAACCCTCTTCATAGAGCAGGGAAACCCCATGGGAACGGGCCACGCATTAAAGACCTGCGGGCCGCATCTCGCCGGCAATAAGTTCCTCATAGTCTACGGGGACATAACCTTGACGCCCGAGGTTCTCATGGATATGCTCGACTTCCATGGAAGGGAGGATGGAGACGCCGTGGTGGAGGCGGTCGAGGTCGAGGATGTCTCGAGATACGGGGCCATAGAGTCCGATGGCGTAAGGTTCCTGAAGGTCAGCGAGAAGTCCCGAAGCGGGAGGAGGCTGGCCAACGCAGGCCTCTACATACTTCCTAGGAAAAGCCTGGAGCTTGCCGAAAGGCTCCAGAGGTCCCCCAGAGGCGAATACGAGCTAACAGACATACTCAACATGATGGTGGATGAGGGGCTGCGGGTCCTGGTCCATAGAAGCCGCATGGACTGGTGGTTCGATATAGGGGCACCGATAGACTACCTGGAGGCAAACCTGACGATAATGAGGAGGGAGCATGTAAAGGAGATTGGGAGAGGGGCACGGTGCATGGGGGTGCTGGAGGAGCCATACTATGTGGGAGCAGGCTCTGAGATTGGGCGTGAAGCGGTGATAAGCGGCTCAACTGTGATGGACGGCGTGCTCATCGGGGGAGGAAGCATAGTCAAGGAATCGATAATCCTCGATGGATGTAGGATAGGCGGTGGGTGTAG